>JBIOHA010000253.1:0-4197 GCA_044448625.1 Chitinophagales bacterium
AAATGTTCATTATTTCAGGGTTATTTCAAAATTGGTCGCAAGAGGTTAATTACTCGGTCTGTTGTAGAAATTTAGTCAGCTCAAAAATTGACAAAAGGAAACTATATCTTCCAATAATATTTTTGCATCATGTTTCAATAAAAAAAGACCGGCATATACCGGTCTGTTTTACCTGATCTCTAAAATATTTAAACTGCTGCAGTTTTTGCTTTTCTTGTCCAATACCATCCGATCCATAATCCAACCAACAGCCAGGAAACGATCGAATCAATAATTTCTCCACTGATATGATGCATTGGTATTGTCATCCAGTTCCAATTCATGAGATGCGAATTGAAAATGAATAATGCACCAACTGCTAATGCAGCCATAATAATTGCACCCCGGGTTAAATTTGTCATTTTTTTAAGGAGCCATACAAAGATCCAAATGGTTATGAAATTTAATATAAATCCGATCGCCATACTTTTTGGCATATTGCTTACCATGGATGGATGATAATTAAATGTGGCCCAGGGTTTACCGATATATGATTTCATCTGTTCCATATGATCTTTGTCAGATCTTCCGGGAGGTTTTCCGGGTATCATATAAGTTCCTTCCTCAAGCCCACTCATCGCTTCGAGTATTGCTCCCTCTTTGTCGGTGTATTTAAAAGAATTTTTGTGGGTGGGAAGCACCATCCACGACAAGGCCTGGTAAATGAACATGATGAAGGTTCCTACCAACACGGCAATAATTGTTTTTTTCATACAATGGTTTTTTGGTTTTGTGATTTATGGTTAAATTTAGATGAAATTACCGAAAATTGAAACCACTATTCCCAAAACACTTGTTCATAATAGGCGTGATCTATTTTTCAATTATACCTGTTTATTCGCAACATATTGTTGCAGGTGAAATATCTTATCGCAATGATTCCCCCCTTTCCTATTCTATTTCCATTTATACAATTTCAAAGGATGATCCGGTTGATTTTATTTTAATTGATTTTGGCGATGGCACGGGGGACACCGTGTACCTGAAAGAGTCAAATCCCCTTGTAAATCAAATTATGGAAATCTATCTTGAAAATTGCTATAAAAATGAATACGAGATCACTCATACCTTTGCCGGCCCGGGAAATTTTAATATTGTGGGTGATTGCGGTTATATGGAAGAAGGTTTAACCAATGTTTTGAATTCAGGTGAAAAAAGGTTTTTATTGGAATCGGAATTAGTAATTGGTGATCCACTTTTAATAGGCACCAATAATTCACCGATTTCTTATTCAACTTTGGATTATTACTACCCTTCCGGAACGTCTTATTATGTTTCACAAAATATATATGACATTGAACATGATAAAATAGAATTTTTCTTTGATGAGGAATTTCAGATCCCTCAAGCAACTGAATATATTTATATTGAGCAGCAGACAGGGGACTTTTGGTGGAAATCGCCTTTAGCCTACGGCAGATATTATTTTAATATTAAAATCAGAGAATCAAGAGGCGGAATTAATTTAGGCTATACAACAACAACATTTACGATTAACCATTTTGAAGAGACAAACATATCGATCTACCCAATTCCTGCCGGCGATCAGCTCTATATCGATTTTCTTGGAAATCATTTTGAAGAATATTCGATTAAAATATATAATACCCTGGGACAAATTGTTTATGAATTGAATGATCAGTCGAATAATCCGGAACTCGGGCAGATCGATATTTCATACCTCATAAAATCAATCTATTTTTTAGAATTCAAATCCGGAAACACTGTAAGAACGCTCAAATTCCTGAAAGCAAGTTAGATCCAAATTGAGAGAAATTTAATCTATACGATAAAGTCCTGCATAAGACGATAAAATGAAAAATGGGTTCTTAAAAATTTGGTTAATGGTTTTGGTGATCAACCATCAAGGGTTAGGTTTATATTCCCAGGAAATAATCGGCGGGGAATTTAGTTTTGAATATTTAGGATCCGGATTGATTGAATTTAATGTTATCACTTATTCGATAAATGAGCCTGATGGTTATGTTTTTTTAAGTTATGGTGATGGCGCTAACTCAAACATTTATCTGACATCAGAATTGCTATTCGATTCTGTTTATCGCAATTCAGGATCGGCACTTCACATATTCGCCACTAATGGAGTATTCAAGGCAATTTGTGAAGGAAATAAATTAATTGATGAGGTAAATAATATTCTTAATTCAGGTATTCAGGATCTGTATATGGAATCCATTGTGAATATTCCATTAGAACCAATTGGAGCATATACGCCTCCATTATATATGAATTCACTTTTTGATTTTAATGGAGATGCTGATTGTATCATTCTAAAAGATGCGTCTGCTTATGATGGTGATGGCGATTCATTGTTTTACGAATTAGCTCCTTTCACAATTCATGATCCACCTGATAGTTTAAGCTGGCTTCCACTTGCGGATATCACAATCGAATTGGATCCAAATACCGGATCTTTTTTATGGAATACACCACAATCTAACGGGCTTTTTGGTTTATGTTTCAAACTTCATGAATACAGAGCCGGTGAATTGGTGGGCACAACTGAAAGGAGGATTATTACTGAAGTGAATTGTATAAAGGTTGGAATTGAAGAAATCGCGGTTGATGACGTTCTGGTTTTTCCGAATCCTGCAACAAATGAGGTTACTCTGAAATCCTCATATAACATCTCTCAGGTTGAAGTGTATGATATTTCAGGACATCTTCTGAAATTAGAATGGTATGAATATGGAAATGGGTTAATTACAATTGATGTCGATGCACTATTACCCGGCATCTACATACTGATTTATACAAATAATGAAACGACTCAAATTCAGAAACTGGTAAAAGTCTGACAATTAACAAACCTTATAAAATTCAGGAAGGGTTTTTGCGTTAGTTTTGTAATCATTGCTTTATGAAAAAGATCCTCGTAATAATTCTGCTTGGTTTAACGCTGCAACAGGCGAAGGCTTCTTATATCCTTCTGCCAATGGACAACACCCAAAAAGATCATTTAAAATGCTATGGAATTGCCTTTTGGATATTGCAAAACGGCGGTAAACTCGATTGGCTCCTCAACTATAGGGGCGGAAGTTTTTGTTTTCAATATTTCGATTCGTTTGAAAAGGAATGTCTAATAAGAGGCGTGAGCTATGAAGTAATACCTGATGCATCGTACAACAAGATCGTAGCTGATATCGCCGACCCCGAAGTGAACATGGACGTGATGAAACTGGAAAAAGCGCCAAAGGTGGCGGTATACTCTCCAAAAACAAAACAGCCCTGGGATGATGCTGTAACACTAGTGCTCACCTATGCTGAAATTCCCTATACCGTGGTTTATGATGAAGAGGTAATGAATGGTGAATTGCCAAAGTACGACTGGCTCCATTTACATCACGAAGATTTTACCGGACAGTATGGAAAATTCTGGAGCGCCTATCATACCCAGGCCTGGTATCAGGACCAGGTAATGGAAAACCAAACGATAGCTACTGAATTCGGGTTCACCAAGGTTTCTCAATTGAAGCTTTCGGTTGCGCAAAAGATCAGGGATTTTGTAAGCGGAGGAGGTTTTCTATTCGCGATGTGCAGTGCTGCTGATAGTTATGATGTTGCCCTCGCAGCAGAAGGAATCGATATTTGTGAAAACATGTTCGATGGCGATGGTTCGGATCCCAATGCCCAGGAAAAATTGGATTTCACAAAAACCTTTGCTTTTCAGAATTTCACTTTAAGCAGGAATCCATACGAATATGCGATCTCAAATATTGATGTGTCGCATTCCCGCAATGTGCCAAAAGAAATGGATTTTTTTACGCTATTTGATTTCTCGGCTAAATGGGATCCTGTTCCTACAATGCTTACTCAAGATCACGAAAGAACAGTTCCCGGCTTTTACGGACAAACAACTTCATTCAATAAGAACCTGATCAAAAGTTCTGTGCTGATCATGGGCGAAAATAAATCGGCAAATGAAGCCCGCTATATACATGGTGAATTTGGTTACGGTACCTGGACATTTTACGGAGGACATGACCCCGAAGATTATAAACACTATGTCGGCGATCCTCCAACAGAATTAGAACTGCATCCCAATTCCGCAGGTTATCGACTCATACTAAACAATGTTTTATTTCCCGCTGCGAAAAAGCAGAAACAGAAAACGTAGATCAGTATCAAGTATCAAGTATC
>JBIOHA010000254.1:0-4191 GCA_044448625.1 Chitinophagales bacterium
AATTAATTGAGTAGAAATATCAAGGGCGTTTTTCCATTTCTCAAATTGAATATAATAGGTCAATAACAGGAACTTCGTATCAAAATATATATTTGGTATTGGGTGATTGTCAAGCAAAAAATATTCTGTTTCAGTTACTATTTTTTGGTCGAATGCGCTACCATCAATACACCTCAAGAAAATTGAACAATAATAAAATAATGCAGTTTTACTTTTCAATTGCCCATCATTTTCAGTCTCGGCATCATTTAATTTTTTCAACCAGCCTCGAGCCCCGTCAATTGATCTATCAAACAAATGTAAATTGCAAATATTAAATAGGGCAGCAACATAACTCATCAGGCGGTTCATTTTCCTGACGTCAATTACTTCCATTAATTCAATTGTTTTTTCCTGGTAAGCAATCGCTTCTTTATATCTGAATAAAAGCGAGCAAATATTCGAAAGTGCAGCGTAGTATAAATTTATTTCATTTGTCCCTGACAATTGATCTGCAGGCATTGCTTTTAATTGATTGTACATTAATTCTGCATCCAGCTGCACAGAATTTTCGCGTAAAGGAACAAATGTATTTACCCAATGTATCGACTTAAGATGTGCAGCTTTAATTAATTCTGCATTAATGATTAATCCTGCTTTCGAAATTAATTGGTCTCTGACCGTGTTGGCAATTAATTCTCTTTCTTTTTCAGGAAAAAATAGAAGATGTTGTCTTTTTTCGGAAAGAAACAATATTTGATAATTCACCATTCCCAGCTTTACAGACAATTCAAGACCTTTTTCAATAACTACGAGACTCTTTTTTTGTAACCCCTTTGCCTGAAGCATCGCGGCGTTATCCAGCATTTCGCGCAAAGTATAAGCGATGCTGCTATCGGCATGATACATGCGCAGGCTTTTGAGTATTTGCTTTTCTAAAAAATTACGCAGGCTATATACGTTTTTGCATTCCGGCAAAATTGCCTGTTCCAATTTCGAAACATCTAACTCCGGCATCAACGCCAGGTTATCGAATAGTTTATTGTATAGGATCATCTGTGACCCGGAGTAACCGCTATTGAATTTCTTAAAATAGCCTTTTTCTGCAGGGCTCATTGCCTTTACCAATGTGAAGAGATCGTTCCAGCTTGTCCCCATTTCCGGAATAGTAGGTTATGTACCATTAAATTTAATGTTTATTGATAAAATGACCGGTATTACCAGGCTCCGGATTCGCAATTATATGGAAATATGGTTTGCTGAATAGATTTCCTACCTTCAACTTTACCATATTATTTAACAAGTAAACCTAAGTCTTATGAAAAAATTAAACAGCTTGTTACTGGCGATTACCTTGCTTCCATTTACTGCATCTACCTATGGCCAGGTTGCGGTTCACCCGGTTTTGTCATGGGAGGTAGAATCAGCCATTGGAGAAGGCGCTGCCGATGGCGTGGCATTTTTGGATTATTTTGAAGATTTCTGTGTGAGCCAATTTCAATCTGCATTGGGTTCCAGCGCTACAAGTATTAATTCTGATGGTTCAATTAATTATATAGACCAGGCGCCCGGGCCGAGCGGTAGCATTTATGGCCCGATATCAAATATGGGAACTGCAACCTATTTCTATTGGATCAATCCATGGATCAATCAATTAACTGCGGCATTGTGCACCAATGAAAATATAAATGAAGTAATTGCAACTTATACTTATACCATTCCTGCTAATTATTCAAATTTTGAATTTAAAGGGCTGGTTACTGAAACTGCTATCCCAATGGAAAATCACATGATACTTCTGAGCACATTGGACAATAATGATGGTAAGCCAAAAGGATTGCTGATCCCGATGATCGTCAACTTAATTACAGAAAGCGCTACGTTTCAAAACATTCCCATTAATGTGGGTTCATGGGCAACATTTCCAAGCAGCATTACCGCAGACGGAAGCGAATTAACATCAGATTTTTATGTTTGGGGTTATTTTAATAAAGATGCCGGCGGAATTAATCACGATAATTTTATTACCAAAGTACATGCTGATGGAGAGATCTGGAGTGCGGTTTATACTAAATCGCATGCAAGTTATGCAGGTAGGGATGATGAAGCCACAGGGATAGGTTTTGATTCGGACGGAAATTTATTTGCCGTTTCACAATCGGAAGATAATGTTGCTCCTTATTACGAACATATTGCGATATTCAGAATTAATCCAGCAAATGGAAAAAGAATTTGGTTGAAACGCATCGGAACAGCATTAGTATATCACGAGTATGCTCATGGCCTTACATTTAATAATATGGGTACCGGACTTGCCATCACAGGAAGTGTGGCTGATGCCGGAGCAGGAAGAAATGCACGTACATGGAGATTAGATGAAGCCGGAAATATATTATGGACAAAAACAATTAATATGACCGGTACCGGAACTATTGAAGAAGGCAGAGCAATTGGATTTTGTCCGGAAACCGGCGATGTGAATATCATGGGGCTACGGGGTTCGGATGGCACTTTTTTCGTCGCCCGATATGATAGTGAAACAGGAGCTCCTGCCTGGCCAACCGAAGTATATGATGGAGATTATGCAGGATATGCTTTGAATAGTCATGTAGCTTTCCAATTTGGTCCTGGTGGTGATTTGTACTGTGGTTATGTTGTGCAGAGTGGACCTGATGAAGCTTGGGTGATCACTAAATACGAACAACTTCCACTTAGGGAAAATAATGAGATCAATTCAAATACAATTGCATTATTTCCAAATCCGGCGTCAACAATATTAAATATTAAGGGTGCGGATTTGCAAAGTTTGATTCAAATATTTAATGCAGAAGGACAACTTGTGAAAGAAGCAATTGCACAGGATGAAACAACAACAATAAATATACAGTCGCTGCCAAATGGATTGTATTCTCTGATCAATACAATGAATGGTGAAAGGAAGTCTGCTAGTTTTATTCACGGGAAGTAAATTCATTATAAAACAAAAAACCCTGAACAAATCCGTTCGGGGTTTTTTTATGGAATATCTATCGCAAAAATAAACTTATCTGAAAATAATGTGGGTCAGGTTAGACTACCACCCTGTTAAAAACATCTACCTGCTGACGATATGCAATGCGCAAGGGGAAATTATTTATTCTTCGCTACAATAATTTTTAGAAATAATTTATTTGAATTGGATTTTGGCACCTAATTGCTAAGGGACTATATGATGATATCGCATTCATCCCCAATTCCAATAACCTATTTACCCTCAACAATATCATTCCCCTTATCGCCTCCAATTTCATTTCCTGTCACCACCTCATATAAATTCAAAATCAATTTTGAAACACGCAACAGCTCGAGTTTTTCTTTGGTGTCGTCGGTTTGGGAAAAGCATTTGTTCAGCAATTCGATTGTGGGTACGGGACTGGTAACAAAAAAATCGCCCACAATGGCGGTTAGCTTTTCGCTTTCATTTTTATCGATATGTATATTTTCCATATTTTTTAATTGTAAAGTTTATTATGTTGATTGTTGCTTTTTGCAGGCAAACATGTAAAGGTATTTTTTTACCAACAAAATTTATGTTTATTTTTACCCGGATTTATCGCATATGATAGTTTTTTGCTGAGGTTTCAGCCCGCCACTTATTGTTCCTTTGCTTAAAATGTCTTCTGACTTTAACGGGTAGGGTGTATTAGAAATTTTCAAATTCAATTTATTTCATTCTAATTTTAATCGCGATGAACGTACAAAAACGATCATATTTTAAATTATTCATACAAGCCTTAAAGGGCGAAAATGTAGACGCTACAGCGGGCAGTATCAACAGGGTAATTTTTTTTCTTGCCATTCCCATGATCCTGGAAATGTTCATGGAGAGCTTATTTGCCATCGTTGACATTTATTTTGTGAGTAAAGTGAGCGTTGAAGCAATGGCGATGGTGGGATTAACGGAAAGCACGCTTACCATTATTTATTCGCTAGGTTTTGGATTGGCAATGGGTGCCACCGCTTTAGTTGCAAGAAGAGTTGGTGAAAAAGATATTGCAGCTGCGAAGGTCGCGGCGGTACAGGCTATTTATTTGGGTATCGGCATATCGATAGTGATTGCGACATTCGGAATATTTTTTAGCAGGTCGATCCTTGGGTTTATGGGTGCAAGCGATGCATTGATTGATTATGGTATTGATTTTACAAGATTAATGTATACCGGAAATATTACCA
>JBIOHA010000255.1:0-4184 GCA_044448625.1 Chitinophagales bacterium
GTATAGTAATTACCTGAAGTAACGGCCCGC
Organism: Chitinophagales bacterium; assembly: GCA_044448625.1. Classification (GTDB taxonomy): domain Bacteria; phylum Bacteroidota; class Bacteroidia; order Chitinophagales; family BACL12; genus UBA7236. The sequence continues at coordinate 31 of JBIOHA010000255.1, forward strand.
ATCAGGCCGTCACCACCACCGGGGCTATAATTAAATAAAGCACTGGCGGTGCCACCCACAGGCGGAATGGTTTGGTTATAACTGGAGAGCGTTAAGCCTGCCGTATAAGAACACCATTTCAAAGTATAATCAACAGCGCCCGGGGCAGTACCCATGGCAAACAACCAGTTTCTGGTACCGGTGGCTGCCGAAGAAGTAGCCAGCAGCCTCACCTGGCGGAAAATGCCATAGTCATTAAGATTGTAGGTATTATATGATCCGTTTACTGTTTGGGTTCCAAGAACGGTAGGCTGCGAAAATGCGGGAAGGGCAACAAATATTGCAATAGTGGTAATAATGGAAATGGTCAGCCTCTTCACGATCTTGCAAAAATATAAACATAAATCTACAAAAACCCCTGAAACAGTGGTAGTAAATGTGAATTTTCAAACAATTTATACCAATTTATTTGATATGGATCAATTGACCTGTAACGGTTTCCTGGTTGATGCAGCTGATCGAAAGCCTGTATGAACCCATGGCAATGGGCGATGGAAGGTTCAATAACACATTCTGATCGCCGGCCGACAAATGAATAACTTTTTTCACGATCTCTTTTCCATGTATATCCGAAATAATGAAAGTAAATTCATCATCGGTGGACGGTGAAACTGATATAGTAATTTCAGAATTGAATGGGTTGGGATAAACCATATAATTACTTAAAAGCGGATCGTCAATCGAATTAAATGGTTCTTCCTCTACTATTGCGCAAACTGTTGCAACACCACAAAAGTTATCAGTTACGGTAACGCAATATTCACCGGGAGCGAGGTCATTAATATCCTGATCTGTTGAAGTGAATCCTCCCGGGCCCGTCCATGAAAAAGTAAAAGGTGCGATCCCTGCTGAAAGCGTTAAGGAAATAGAACCGTTGTCAAGTCCTGTGTTTGCATTTACGATAGTTGCGGTAACATCGTCAGCAAATAATTTTCCCGACAAAAAGCAAATAAAAAAGAGGATGTATATTTTTTTCATACTATAAAATTAATTAATAACTGAATATTTTTCAATGATTAGATTCAATGGCATTGCTGTGTTCTCAAACCCCTGCGATTTAATGAATTTATGTGATGACTCATTCCTGTTGTCGATCAAAATGGTACTTTGAAGATCGAATATCCTCGATGCGTTAATGATTAGATCCCCATTATAAAAAAACTTTTCTCCCCTCCAGTTAACCAGGTAGATATTTTCTCCCCATAACAAGGCTGTAAAATATCCCGGCGTTTCGAATTCAAATATTTTCGACTGGTTCCAGTTATTGTTTTCCCATTTCCAAACCGTTAATTCATTATTTACAGAAATGAACTGATATATTGTTGAATCTTTAACTACAATATCAAAAAAAAGATCGTCTATATATTTATATTTTTTAAGCATGTTCACCATTGGCCAGTTTTCAATTTTGCTATTTTCAAAAGCACCCTGCATTAATTGTTTGGATTTATTTCCTGTGTATTTTTCCAGCGAATGAAGGGGGATGGATTTAAATGAACTCAATCTTTCATTCTGCGCATATTCCGTAAAATTCACTGCAAACAATGTATCATTTTTAATATCCCAGGCAAAAGGAATAAAATGGATACTTCTTCTTTTTGTTCCAGCCGGAAGTGCAAATAATTCAGCGCTATCGAGCGGTTCATTTATATTTCCAACCCAAAGCACACCTACCTGGTCAATTATTTCAACCGCATAAAACAAGCTGTCGTCAATAATTATTTTCCTTTCAAATTTCCCTTGCGAAAAAATTGGAATTGAAAACCCAAAAAACAGAATTATAAAAAATAATTTCCTCATCACCAGGTTTCAATATTGGAATCGAATTCAGCCATGTCGATATCGGAAGTTGCTCGCAGTATGGTGAAATTAGGAGTATCATCAAGATCGCCGTCGCCATTTACATCAATTCCGATACCCACTTCATCGCTTGTTTCACTTCGGCTCCAGCCGCTCAGTCCGCCGTATTTAATATCCTCAAAATTTAAATAGATAACACCATAGCTCGCATCGTAATAAATATCATTTACAATTGCGATCTGGTGGTTGCCGAAACTTGATGCCGGGTTGGGAGCAGTTTGTCCCATCACGCCAATTTCATCGGTCACTTCGGCATAATCGTATAAATAAGCAGTGTCGGCATCATAATAATCGGGTGAATAAACATTGACATAAGGCATATCGGTACAATCGAATGAAGGAGTTCCGAAAGTCCAGGTTTTAACAAGGAATCTCGATATTGAACCGCAGCCGGTCGAAGAATAATCTGCAGTAATATTCATATAATTATTCGGTTGCGAGAATCCGTGAATTTTTAACAGGGCCAGAAATAATTGCGCCCAGGTATAACATTCGCCGTCTGCATATTTAATTAAATTGGGCAGGGTAACATTGGGGGAGAATAATTCTTTATAATAACCCATCGGCACACCGTCGGCACGTAACACATTATGATCTGCAAAATCTTCCCAGATCATATCGATAATTTCATCTTCGGTTGTGGCTCCATCAGCATTTTTGCAGGCGAGGTCAAACAGGGTGAGATAATATTTATATCCGGATCCCGCATTTTCAGGTTTGGGATTATGCCAGGTAACATAAACAGTACACATACTCGTTCCGGCAGGATGCCACGTGATCTCATCAAAAGAAAATTCCCAGGTGATGGTGAAATTTTCAAAATATCGGGCTTTGTCTGCCTCAAAAGTCTGGTCGGCGGCATTATTCCCATAAGTCAGGATATCTCCGGCCACAATCGCTGCCTGTGAGGGGAAATCAATTCCCTCAGGTCCCGTCCCTCTCACATAAATTTCTGAAGGGGAATTTGCACAAATGAATTGAATGGTAGCCAGAGCTTCCGGGGAAGAACCACTTGCAAATGCAGCGGGGTTCATTGTGCCGTCATCAGCCCAGTGGACAGCATCATCAATGTAGCCGGTATTGTCATCCTCCCTCAGCATATACATTTCATCTCCCGAAAAAGTAACTGTTTTCAGTTGAGCAGTATATTCAAAGTTTTGGGAATGCAGTGAAAGAGTAGTGAGAATGAGCAGGACAGGGTAAAGGTTCTTGAGCATAGCGGGCATTTTACAGATAAAAAAAACCGGTGTCCAGCTCCTCATCTGTCCACCGGGTATTATACATATGAAAAGAAACTATATGGTAAAACAAAGCTAATTGATTCCCTCAGGTTTTCAAAATCCAAAGTCCTGTTATATTGAAATTATTGTTTTATAAATTTTGAGATTGAGCTAAGTCCATTTTTACCATGGATCTTAACAAAATAGCAACCTTCTGGCAGGCCGGTTATGTCGACCTCAATTATATTTTCCGATATGGATGAAATTGATCCCACAACTTCACCCATGCAATTTATGAGATCTATATTTTCGATCATGAACGATGTTCCTGAAGTTATGGTGATCGAATGCATTGCAGGATTAGGATAAATATTTGCTCCAGTGAACATTTGCTGTTCAACTCCCTCAAAACCTTCATTCCGCAAATACAGAATTGAACAATCAGGAAAATTCATATCGTACAAAGCCTGCAAATAACTCATCCTGGTTTTTAATTGTGTAACAGCAAAAACATTATCATAAACCGGAGTATAGTTATAGGAAAAATTAAATGCCAGATCGATGCAGAGTGAATCCCCCGCATTTAATATGAATGGCCCGGTGGTTCCAAGACCCTTTCTGTCGGCAGGCGGATTATCAACGTCCTCTTCACTCCATGAAAAGGGCACCGCAGGATCGCCTGAGTACATAAAGTCAACCGGCGTAACACCACCATATCCTGTTCCGCCATAAGTGATTGGTGTACCATCCAGCCATAATGAATGCATATAGTTATCATAACCTTCTGTCGTTACCGGATTTCCTACAACTGAATAATCATTATAGAAATGCACGAAATGCTTCAATGGACTGTTTAAAAATATACACCCAAGGGCAGGGGTATGTGCACCATAATTTGGTGTTGTAGGTCCGTCAACAAGATCTCCATTATATCCGTAAAAGAAATTTAATGCACTATCGCAACCAACATAATCGTCGTCATAAGCACCAATGTCAAAGTCATCAAAAATGCCGAAAGAGAGATCAGAATAATTA
>JBIOHA010000256.1:0-4145 GCA_044448625.1 Chitinophagales bacterium
CCATCATCCACATCAATAAAAGCTGAAAATGCATAAGCTCACCGCAATAATACCGGTTAAAAATGAAGTGCATAATATTGAAGCTGTTTTGGAATCAGTGAAATGGTGTGATGAGATACTGGTTGTAGATTCCTATAGCACCGATGCTACGGTGGAGCTGGCGAAAAAATATACCGATCGTATCATTCAAAGCGAATATGTCAATTCAGCTAGTCAAAAAAATCGGGCAATACCCCTTGCGAAATATGAATGGATATTATTAGTTGATGCCGATGAAAGAGTTACCCCCGAATTAAAAAATGAAATAGAACAAATTCTTTCATCCGATAAAATAGAATATGACGCTTTCTGGATTTACAGGAAGAATTATTTCATGGGTGTTGAGATCAGGTACAGCGGATGGCAAAATGATAAGGTGATCAGGCTGTTTAAAAGAGATACGTCACGATATGAAGAAAAGCATGTCCACGCTGAGGTTAAAACCTCTGGTAAAACCGGCAAGCTAAAAAACAAACTCGTGCATTATACCTTTAAGGATATTCTCCATTATTTAGAAAAACTTGACCGCTATTCTACATGGAGTGCAGAGGATGCTGCTAAAAAAAATGTCCACCCAAATTTATTTCATTTTGTGATCAAGCCACGCTTTCGTTTTTTTAAACATTATTTTCTTAAATTGGGAATATTGGATGGCTACCCTGGATTTATTATCAGTGCCCTGTCTGCCCAAAGTGTTTTGATGCGCTATATAAAACTCTACGATATGCAGCATGATGGGAATAATAAACCACGTCAATAACGAATGGCATTCTCAAAAAAAATATCAGTTATTGCTTTTACCTTCCTCGCATTCATCTTTATTTGCCTCGCTGCCGATTATATAATTACAAATAAATTTACCGTTACTTCTCCTTATTCAACGTGCAACAAAGTCAACCGGTTATTTAATGAAAACCACGAAGGTGAGATTCCGGTGTTTGGCAGCTCAAGGGTTGAAAAGGGATATTTTTGCGATTCATTGGGAAATAATTTTTATAATTACGGAATGCCCAATGCGAGTTTTGATGTGATAAGGTTACTTTTAGAGCCAGAACTTCAAAAAAATAAAACGGGGCCGATACTCATTGATGTGCATCACGGTTTCTTTGATCATGATCCATATGAAAATATTAATATTGAAACCTTCCTGCCATTTATTAATACCAACGAAAGCATTAAACAATTTCTTGTCGAAAACGGAAGATTTAACCGCTACCAACAAATAATGGGTATTCGATATTTTGGTTTTTATACGGGATATCTTAAACCGTTTGTTGAAAAACGGTTTGAGATTGATGATAACTTTTATGATAATGGTGGTGTATTCAATACAAAGGTTTCGAATACCGCATCTTTGCAAAAAAGGGTTTCTGCCCGTATGTCGAAAAAATTACATTTTACATATGATAAGTCTTCAGATAGTACACTTTTAAATTTGATAAACACTAACCCGGGGCGAAGATTTGTTTTTGTGCTGAGTCCTTACCATAGCAGTGCAAAACAAACACTGGATAATTTTGATGCGATGATAAATTATTTTAGCGCTTTAGATAAACAGTTTGACAATGCAGATTTTATTTTTTTACCGACTGATGATTATTCCGATAATCTGTGGAAAGATACTATTCACCTCAATATTTTCGGCGCAAAAAAATTCAGCGCTGAACTTCGCAACGAATTAAAAAGCAAAATAATAATTTAGGAGGCCTTTAATTGTTTTTTGTCAGCAGCTTCCAGCCGGTCCTCTTCACGCATAATTCTTTTTAAGTGTTTACCTGCTGCACTTTTGGGAATTGTATCAACAATATCAATTTGCTGAGGAAGTTTATAATTCGCCAGGTTTTTTTTGCAGTATTCAATAATAGTTTCAAGATATCCAGGCATGGGGGTTTTTAATACTATCCGTGCTTTGACCATTTCCTCATGCATTTCAGTAACAACACCATAAACTGCCACCTCTTCTACAAAAGGTAATTCCATAATTACATTTTCAACTTCAGATGGATATACATTTTCACCCCTGACGATGATCATGTCCTTTATGCGGTCAACAATAAAAAGCGAATTTGTTTCATTTAAATAACCGATATCACCTGAATAAAACCAGCCATCTTCTACAACGCTTTTAGTGATCTCGGGTTTGTTGTAATAACCCAGCATCACGTTGGGTCCTTTTATCGCTATTTCTCCGGTATGATTAATTGGTAAAGCTTCCCTGTTCTCATCAACAATTTTAATTTCAACCCCCTCTACTGGAATTCCTACAGAGCCTTCGCTATAATCGCCTCGTTCTGCATAGGTGGAAAATGGTGAAGTTTCTGTTAACCCATATCCCTGATAAATTGGTTTTCCAAAACGTTGGAACCAAGTCCTTTCAGTTTCTAAAGCGAGCTTAGATGCTGCTGAAAAAAAGTAACTGGTGTTATTAAATATCGAATCATCGGCCAGTTTTTTTAACAACAAATGGTAGATAAATGGAACAGCAAAAAACACGGTGATATTTTCATCCCGAAGTATTTTATACAATGCATCCAGGGTGAATTTTCGTAAAATATGCATGGATGCGCCGCTATAAATGATGCAATTTAAAATGGCATTTAAACCAAAACAATGTGAAAGAGGCAGAAATAAGATCGTGCTGTCGTTTGCTGTTGTTTGATAACAGGTTTGAGCAGCTTTCATATTTGATATGATATTGCCATGCGATAATAAAATGCCCTTGGCAGCGCCGGTTGTTCCGGAAGTATATAAAATCCCTAATGGGTCGTTCCATTCAACTTCGGCAATTCTAAATTCATTGGAATAATTAATAATATGTCGAGCTGTTCCTGTGGTAGAAATTTCATCATCGTTTAAAACAAGTATCTCATTTCCAAAAAGCAACATCTCTGGACCATTGATGGAAGAATGACGAACAAATAAAACGGGATCACAATCGGAAAGAATTTCATTTACCTCTCTTGCTGTAAGCGAAATACCAATGGGAACAACAATGGCCCCTATCCTGATGACCGCTGAATAAATGATAACAAAATCGACAGAGTTAAAAATTTGCAACGCTATCCTGTCGCCCTTTTTAATATTTTTTGAATTGAAAAAATTTGCAAATTGGTTGGCTAAGGCATTTATTTCGCGATAAGTAAAGTCTCTCCCATTATCTGTTAAGAGTACATGGTCGGGTTGCAGTGCGCTTTTTTCTTTTAAGATGTTTCCCGCATTCATGGTCAGCGTTATTCATTAATAAATTGTTCAAAGTCTTTTACCAGATCTGAACAAGCTTCACTCAACAAATTTTCGGTTATAATATCAATTTCGATCTTTTTCAGATAATCATCGAGTGGATGTCCGTTGTCGTTAAATATAAAAGGCGTTTTTAATTCAGGTGGTTTTTTGCAAATTTTCATTATGGCGTTATAAACCTTGAAAGTTGCCGGTGATAAATAATCATTTACTTTGAAATCCTTGTCAATTTTTCTAACCCGAAGGTCTACCGCCTGCACTGCGAATATCAAAGCAATTGAAATATATTTCCGGAAAAGATCGAGGGATTTTTGTGTCAGCAAAGCGGAATTGAATCCCTGGCTATTAATATTCTGATTAAACTGCTCGGCATGTGTTGGGAATTTGTCGGCGATACTATTTCCATAAAACAACAACATAGGCATTATCGAATTTGCAGTTATCTGCAAACCTTTCAATCCCATATTAATATTATTGTTTGTATTCCCCGCCAGTGAGGATGAGAGCCCTGAATTAAATTCCGGCATTACCAGCATTGCTATTTGAGCATCAAGATGTTTTACTACAAGCGCAATATACTGGCGTGCCTGATCCATTCCAATTGCAATATATTCTCCCATAAAATTTCCACCGTGAATAAGGTTGAAATTGTCAATATCTATCAGCGGATTATCCGTTACTGCATTTGCCTCGGTTTCTGTTTGTTTATATAGTGTTTTAATTCCGTCGGCAACCGGACCTAAAAACTGAGGAATACAGCGAATGGAATACCTGTCCTGATACATTCTTGATTCACCCGCCACCAATTCACCATTCTTTCTCTCGGAACTTATTTCAATAAATGGCTTATTCACCCTAATTGAATA
>JBIOHA010000257.1:0-4130 GCA_044448625.1 Chitinophagales bacterium
ACCCTAACCCGTGAAAACATTTTACAAGAGTTTTTTCTTTTTAATTATCAATTATCAACTATCAATTATCAATTGCTTTTCGCAGCAGGCTCCGGGGATTGAGTGGCAGAATACGATAGGGGGAAGTGACTATGATTATTTATACTCTATTAAGCAGACAATTGATGGAGGGTATATAGCAGCCGGAACTTCGAATTCAAATATTTCAGGTGATAAAACGGAAAATTCTCTCGGGGATGATTATTGGGTTTTAAAACTTGATAATCTCGGAAATATTCAATGGCAAAATACGATAGGAGGAAATAGTTATGATGACTTATCTTATGTCCGTCAAACGGATGACGGAGGTTATATTGTGGGTGGAACTTCTTCTTCAGATATTTCGGGTGATAAAACAGAGAATAGTTTGGGAGGATATGACATTGGATTCTAAAACTTAATTCTTCCGGAAATATTGAATGGCAGAATACAATTGGAGGAACTGCTGATGATTATTTGAAATCTATCGAACAAACTTCTGATAAGGGATATATTTTAGGAGGGTATTCAAAATCCAATATATCTGGCGACAAAAATGAAAATAACCAGGATACCTCTTTAATAACCCCGGATTACTGGATTATTAAAACTGATTCATTTGGCAACATCCAATGGCAAAATACGATTGGCGGAAACCTGGACGATTTATTATATTCTATTGATCAGACCTCAGACGGAGGTTATATTTTAGGAGGATATTCATGGTCGAATATTTCAGGAGACAAAACGGAAAATTCCTGGGGTGGCAGTAAGGATTACTGGGTGGTGAAGCTCGATACCACAGGAAATATTCAATGGCAAAATACTATTGGAGGCGATTCAGAAGATGAATTATATTCAATTCAGCAAACAATAGATGGCGGTTATATTTTAGGAGGGTATTCCGCATCTGGCATTTCAGGAGACAAAACGGAAAATTGCTGGGGGTCATGGGATTATTGGCCGGTCAAGCTCGACATGATAGGAAATATTCAATGGCAAAGTACTATTGGAGGAAACGATGATGACCGATCATATTCAATTCAACAATCTGCTGATGGAGGTTATATTTTAGGCGGCTCGTCATGGTCGGATATTTCGGGCAATAAAACCGAAAGTTCTTTAGGATTAATAGATTATTGGATTGTCAAAATAAATAATTCAGGAACTATTCAATGGCAGAATGCAATTGGAGGAGACTTGGGTGATGAATTTCTTTCTCTTCAACAGACTTTTGATGGCGGTTATATTCTTGGAGGATGGTCTAACTCAAATATTTCAGGGGACAAAACGGAAGATTGTTTGGGTCATTCTGACTACTGGATCGTCAAACTCTCCCCCGATACCATCACAAGAATCGCCTATCATCAATCATTAATCAACAATCTTCAAATCTTCCCCAACCCTTCCTCCGGCATTTTCCAAATTACTTTTCCAAATCAAAAAACAAATTACGCATTAGAAGTCATCAACACATTAGGACAAAAAGTTTTTGCAACCCAACTCGAAACCAAAAACCAAAAACCAGAAACCCAATTAAATCTTTCTTTTCTCCCGAAAGGAATTTATGTGTTGAAAGTATATGATGGTGCTACAATTTCAAGCAACAAACTAATTATTAAATAAAAAACATGAAAACATTTTACAAAACACTCCTGCTTTTAATTATCAATTATCAATTATCAATTATCAATTGTTTTTCCCAGCAGGCTCCGGGGATTGAGTGGGCGAAGTGTTTGGGCGGAAGCGACCGTGATGATGCTCGATCAGTTCAGCAAACAAAAGACGGTGGTTATATTGTAGGTGGAATGGCACACTCAACCGATGGCGATATCACATCCAGCAAGGGTCTCAATGATTTTTGGATTGTCAAGTTAGATAATGCCGGTAACATTCAATGGCAAAAAAACTTTGGCGGAACAAATAGTGATTATGCCTATTCAATTCAACAGACTTTCGATTCGGGATATATAATAAGCGGGCATACAAACTCAGGTGACGGAGATGTAACAGGCTTTAACTATGGCTCGGGTAATGATTACTGGGTTGTAAATTGGATAGCGTTGGGACGCTGCAATGGCAGAACTGTTTTGGAGGCACTAATTTAGACCAGTCGTACAGCATCGTTCAATCTTCCGACAGCGGATACCTTGCTGTGGGGTATACAATTTCTAATGACAGCGATGTAACGGGGAATCATGGTGCCCTGGATATTTGGGCTGTAAAGCTTGATACCTCGGGGATCATGCAATGGCGAAAATGCTATGGAGGCACAGGCAACGACCAGGCATATTCTGTTACCCAATGCAAAGATGGCGGATATATTATTGCCGGCCGAACTCAGTCAAATAATGGTGATGTAAGCGGCTTTCACGGAGCTGAAGATTATTGGATTATTAAAATAGATGCTTTTGGAACTCTTGAATGGCAACAATGCTATGGAGGGAGCAATAGTGAAAGAGCTTATTGCATCAGTAAAACTTCTGATAACGGATATATCATAACAGGATTTACCCTATCTAATGATGTGGATGTAAGCGGTAATCATGGAAACCAGGATGTCTGGACGGTAAAGATTGACAGCACGGGAACAATTCAATGGCAAAAATGCTATGGAGGATCAGACACGGATGAAGGGAATTTTATCTCTGAAACATCCGGTGGTGGTTATATCGTTGCCGGTTTAACATCCTCAAATGACGGTGATGTTACCGGAAATCACGGGCAGGATGATTATTGGATCTTAAAACTTGATGTAAATGGTAATATAGAATGGCAAAAATGCCTGGGAGGAACATTAGATGATATTGCTTATTGCATCCGCCAGACTTCTGACAGCGGATACGTTATAGGAGGTGTTTCTTTGTCGAATGACGGGGATGTAACCGGTAACCATGACACTACAGGGGGTGCATCATATTTATATGATTACTGGATCGTCAAACTCCTTCCCGATACTATCACTTCCATCTCCAACCTCCAACCTCCAACTCCCAACTTCCAAATTTTCCCCAACCCTTCCTCCGGCATTTTCCAAATCACTTTTCCAAATCAAAAAACAAACTGCACGTTAGAAGTGCTGAACACCTTAGGACAAATTGTTTTCAAATCCGCAAGCAACAATCCGAAATCCGCAATTGCCCTCGATCTTTCTTTTCTTCCCAAAGGCATTTATGTGTTAAAAATAAATGATGGCACATCAATATTAAGCAGCAAATTAATTATTGAATAAATGAAAATATTTTACAAAACCATTCTTCTTTTAATTTTTAATTCGCCATTTATAATTTATAATTCCTTTTCTCAGCAAGCCCCGGGAATTGAATGGGCGAAGTGTTATGGGGGCAGTCTTTGGGAATCCGCGTCTTCTATAAAACAAACCTTTGATGGTGGATATATTGCAGCAGGAGAAGCACACTCAAATGATAGTAACGTAAGTGGAAATCATGGCGTAGCCGATTTTTGGGTTATAAAAATTAATAATCTTGGAGATTTGCAATGGCAGAAATGTTTGGGAGGTTCTGATTGGGAAACTGCGCATAGTGTAGTGCAAACGAATGATAGTGGATATATTGTGGCAGGGGATACTCAATCAAATGATGGTGATGTAAACGGAAATCATGGAGGAACAGATGTATGGATAGTTAAGCTTGATAGTTCAGGAAATATTCAATGGCAAAAATGCCTGGGTGGTAACAGTGGAGACCAGGGTTTTTCAATTCGGCAGACAGTTGACGATGGATATATTGTTGGCGGATTAACCAGTTCAAATAATGGCGATGTCAGCGGAAATCATGGCGGTCCTGATGGTTGGGTTGTCAAGCTAGATAATCTTGGTAATATTCAATGGCAGAAATGTTTAGGTGGCACTGACGGTGAAAATATCTGGAATTTAATGCAAACTCAGGATGCAGGATATATTATTGCGGCAAGTACATGGTCAAATGATTTTGATGTCAGCGGAAATAATGGTTATGAAGATGCCTGGGCAGTAAAACTTGATAGTGTTGGAAATATTCAATGGCAGAATTGCCTGGGAGGAAGTGCGGAAGATGTTGGTATATCAATTCACGAAACTCCTGATAGTGCATATATAATGTGTGTTCATGCTC
>JBIOHA010000258.1:0-4124 GCA_044448625.1 Chitinophagales bacterium
AAGTAGTACCATACCTCGATTGAAATAATGAGAATAATTGTGTGGAAATATTTTCATAAATAGAGGTGAATGGGGCATTTTTACCCGTTGAAAACCCCAATTTTATTAAGTTGATATTTTGTTTGGTGTTCGAAAAGTAAAAATTAATATTTCTTAATGAAGCATTAACAGCGATGTTGAAAAATAACCCGGCAATTTTTATCAAAAGGCATCAAATTTTTAATGGTCAAACTAAAATACAGGAGATGAAGATATTAGATCTCAGGGTAATGCGGGGAGCAAATTATTGGTCCAATTACCGTAAAAAACTGATTGTGATGAAATTGGATATTGGCGAACTTGAACGATATCCAACAAACCTGATCCCGGGTTTTGATGAGCGTATTTACGGATTGATACCATCGCTGCAAACGCACCGTTGTTCCGAGGATTTTGAAGGAGGGTTTTTATCGAGAGTGAGTGAGGGAATTTGGATAGGGCATGTGATCGAACATATCGCATTGGAAATTCAATGTCTTGCAGGAATGGAATCAGGTTATGGAAGAACCCGTTCAACAAATACCGAAGGTGTTTACCATGTGGTATTTTCATATATACACGAACGTGCGGGATTGCATGCTGCCAAAGCAGCGGTAAAAATTGCAGAAGCATTAATTAATAATGAACCCTATGATCTCGATGCAGATATTGAGATCTTAAAAAGAATAAATCGCCGTGAAAGTTTTGGACCGAGTACATTGTCAATTGTTAATGAAGCCGAGCGCCGTAAAATTCCGTGGCGGAGGATGGATGATGAATCAATGATATTATTCGGGCAGGGAAAAAATCAAAAAAGTATTAAAGCAACAATTTCCGGCGACACCAGCAGCATTGCAGTGAACATGGCCTGTGATAAAGCGGCCACAAAAAAGATCCTTTCGAAAGCCTGTATTCCGCTTCCGTTATCGAAAGTGATCTATGATCGGATGGATATTAAACCTGTTATTACACAACTTGGATTTCCGCTGGTAGTTAAACCGCTAAACGGAAACCATGGTCGCGGGGTAACGATAGGAATAAAAAGTGAAGAAGAAGTGGCAACGGCATTTGATATTGCACAGGCAATTTCTGCTGAGGTAATTGTTGAGCAATATGTTCCCGGATTTGATTACAGGTTTTTAGTTATTAATTATAAATTGGTTGCCGTTGCGAAAAGAACACCGCCATTTATTAAAGGTGATGGAATTTCGACAGTTCATGAACTCATTGATAAATTAAATGCTGATCCGAAACGAGGAGAGGGGCATATGAATTTACTCACCAAAGTGAATATTGATTCAGCCACTTTAAAAATACTTGCCCGTCATGATCAAACATTAACATCAATATTGCCTCACAACGAATTATTGTTTTTGAAAGAAACCGCAAATTTAAGCACGGGAGGAACTGCTGCTGATGTAACCGATAAAGTACATCCGGCAAATATTTTTTTAGCAGAGCGCATCGCAAAATTAATGCACCTTGATATTTGTGGTATTGATATAATTGCCCGCGACATTAATGTTCCAATTACCGATCGCACCGGTGCTGTTATTGAAGTAAATGCGGCTCCCGGATTCAGAATGCATCTCGCTCCTTCAAAAGGATTACCAAGAAATGTTGCAGCACCTGTTATTGATATGTTGTTCCCAAATGATAATGCAAGCTTAATTCCGGTGATTGCTGTAACAGGTACAAATGGAAAAACTACCACCACAAGATTATGTGCACATTTTGCAAAACAAGCCGGTCATAAAGTGGGATTTACAACTACAGATGGAATTTATATCCAGGATCATCTCATTAAAAGTGGTGATTGCACAGGACCATCAAGCGCACGTGTTGTTTTAACCGATCCAACAATTGATTTTGCTGTTTTGGAATGCGCAAGAGGAGGCATCCTGCGTGCTGGGTTGGGTTTTGATAATTGCAATATCAGCATAATTACAAATGTAACTGATGATCATCTCGGATTAAATGAAATTCACAGCATTGAGGAAATGGCAAAAGTAAAATCGGTAGTTGCCCGTTCCACTTTTGATAATGGGTATGCGATTTTAAATGCAGACGATGATCTGGTATTTGCAATGAGAAAAGAACTCGATTGCAATATCGCATTGTTCAGCCTCGACCAGAACAACGAAAGAATAATCCGTCATTGCGAAAACGGCGGGTTGGCGGCATTTGTTGAAGATAATTACATTGTTGTATGCAACAATGAATGGAAAACAAGGATAGAAAAGATCAATACCATTCCACTTACATTAAACGGAAGAGCAGAATGCATGATAAAAAATATTTTACCGGCTGTGCTTTCTGCAGTGATAAGTAAATTCAGTATCGAACAAATCAGGACGGGATTAAAATCATTTATTCCTTCAGCGCAATTAACTCCTGGGCGATTTAATATTTTCAAATTCCAAAACCTTGAAGTGATGGTGGATTATGCACATAATGCTGATGGATACCGGGAGTTGAAAAAATTCCTTGATAAAACTCCGGCCACTTGTAAGATCGGAATTGTGGCAGCAACCGGCGACAGGAGGGAAGAGGATATTAGAAATGTAGGTTTGTATGCAGCAGAAATGTTTGATGAAATAATTATCAGGCATGATAAAGATATGCGTGGTCTGGATCCTGAAAAGGCAAATGAATTAATTACCCAGGGCGCCCATTCGGTTAATCCTTTGATCTCTGTTCAAATAATTTCCGACGAGATAGATGCGGTTCAGCATTTAATAAATGTGGCCAGGCCCGGAAGTTTTGTTGTTTTATGTGTAGAAAAGATCATGGAAGTGCTGGACTTTTTAACCGAAGTGCAGAAAAAAGAAGAAAATGTCGAGACTGATATTAATTATGAATTTTCAAAAGCATCATAGGCCATGATATATATTATGATGACAAGCAATATTGAATTTGTTGTGGATCCAAAGTCTAAATCATTTCTCAATTTTAGTAAAACATTATATTTGAATTTTAGCAGCGATCATTTTAATCTTGTTAATCCAAGGATATTGATAGCCTGAAACAATATTTTAGCGGCATAAAAATTGGGCTACCTGCTGGAAATAACCTGGTGAAAATTTATGGCTGAAACTTTCTGCACTTGCGTTATACACAAATGGCTGTTTAAACTTAAAGTCACAATTTTTTAACTCTGCTATTTTTGCAGGGTAAAATTCTTCGATGGTACCTAAAGGAAAATTGATTGCAATTGGTGGAGCTGAAACAAAAAATGCGGAAACACCTGAAAAGCTGGAGGTACTCAGGCAGATCCTGCATGAAATGAAGAATAAGGAAACCGTAATTGAGATCATTCCCACAGCATCTCAAATACCGACCAGGATAGGAAAAGAATACGTTGAAGCATTTCGTCATTTAGGCTGCAAATCAGCAAACGTAATGATGATAAGAGGCAGAAACGATGTTAGCCGAAGGGAATTTATTCAGAGAATTAAAGATGCGGATGGCATCATGTTATCAGGCGGCGACCAGACAAAACTTACAGCTGCATTGTTTGGTTCGGAGATACTCGAGATATTAAAGCACCGTTACCTCAACGAGCCTGAATTTGTAATAGCAGGAACGAGTGCCGGTGCAATGGCCCAATCGGGAAAAATGATCAATGGAGGAACCCCTATTGAGGCAGTAAAACGCGGTAAGGCAATGGTGATGGAAGGACTTGGATTTATCAATAATGCCATCATCGATTCTCATTTTATCAACCGTGGCAGGTTCGGCAGATTAATGCTTGCAGTTGCCGAATATCCTCAACTTACCGGCATTGGCATCAGTGAAGATACGGGTGTGATAATTACAGAAGAGCGGTACCTTGATGTTATCGGTTCGAGCCAGGTAATTCTTATTGAGGGTTCAGAAATAGGTTATAATTCTCTTCATGAAAAAAATTCCGCTTCATTAAATATAGAACGCATGTGTTTCCATTTGCTCTCCAGGGGAATGCGTTATGATATGGTGGAGAATAAATTTGTGGTAAAAGAATTAGCTTAAGAGAATTGCGAATTGCGGAATGAACAAAAATGCGAATTGCAACAGCCGACGATCTCCTTGTCCCGCAGTATTGAGAATTGCGAATTTCGAAATGC
>JBIOHA010000259.1:0-4119 GCA_044448625.1 Chitinophagales bacterium
CAGAAAAAAGCAGAAGCATTGTTAGGTGGCGGTGAGGCCAGAATTAAAAGTCAGCATGATAAGGGAAAACTCACTGCCCGCGAACGCGTGCATTTGCTCATGGACGAAGGTACATTTGAAGAAATAGGCCAGCTAGTTGTACATAGAAGTCATGATTTCGGGATGGAGAAACAAAGGTTTTATGGTGATGGCGTTGTAACTGGCTATGGAAAGATCAATGGCCGGCTCACATATGTATATGCCCAGGATTTTACAGTATTTGGGGGGAGTTTGAGCGAAACACATGCAGAAAAGATATGCAGGATAATGGACCTCGCTATGCAAAATGGCGCCCCGGTTATAGGTATCAACGATTCTGGCGGGGCAAGGATACAGGAAGGGGTGAATTCACTTGGCGGATATGCCGACCTTTTTTACAGGAATACGATCGCCAGCGGAGTAGTACCCCAGATCTCGGCTATCATGGGCCCATGCGCCGGCGGAGCTGTGTATTCACCGGCAATAACTGATTTTATTTTCATGGTTGAAAAAACTTCTTACATGTTTGTTACCGGACCGAATGTGGTGAAAACGGTGACACATGAAGAAGTCACAAGTGAAGAATTGGGTGGGGCATCAACACATTCAACAAAAAGCGGGGTGGCTCATTTTGCAACCGCAAACGGACTGGATTGTATTCAAAAGATCAAACAACTGTTGAGCTATATCCCGCAAAATTGTGAAGAAGATGCACCCGTTTATCCATATCATGGCAAGGACGATTTGCGTCCAAAGCTCAATTCAATCATCCCTGAAAACCCGAATCAACCCTATGATATCAGGGAAGTGATAACAGAAACGATGGACGATGATTCATTTTTCGAGGTACATCAGCATTACGCAGAAAATATAGTGGTGGGTTTTGCAAGGATAGGCGGCAGAAGTATTGGCATTGTAGCAAATCAACCGGCTGTATTAGCAGGGGTCCTTGATATTGAATCAAGTAAAAAAGCCGCGAGGTTTGTAAGGTTCTGCGATTGTTTTAATATTCCTCTGGTAGTTTTTGAAGATGTTCCGGGATTTTTACCTGGAACAGATCAGGAGTGGCATGGCATAATTGTGAACGGTGCGAAATTGTTGTTTGCATTTTGTGAAGCAACAGTCCCGAGGATCACTGTAATTACAAGAAAGGCATACGGCGGCGCTTACGACGTGATGAACAGCAAACATATTGGCGCTGATATGAATTTTGCCTGGCCATCGGCAGAAATTGCAGTAATGGGGCCAAAAGGTGCAGCGGAAATTATTTTCAAAAAAGAAATTGACGAAGCAGAAAACAAAGAATTAAAACTGCAGGAAAAAATAGATGAATACACAAACAAATTCGCTGATCCGTACCGTGCAGCATATCGCGGATTTGTTGACGAAGTAATTCATCCCTCAGAAACAAGAATTAAAATATTGAAATCATTGGAGATGTTGCAAAATAAAGTAGCAAAACTGCCAAAGAAAAAACATGGAAATATTCCGCTTTAATATAAATGCGAAATTCGGAATGACAAAAATGCGAAATGAATAAGAAATGCGAAGTGAACAAAATTGCGAATTAACCCAACAAGCGCACGTGAACACATAAACACATATACACCATTCAAAAAAAAATTGAGCAAGATTGAACAAAATTGAACCCACTTAAACCAACGTGAACACTTGAACACTTGAACACATAAACACGTTAACACGTCAAAAATGGCTAAATCAAAATCAAAAATACTCGGTGAACAGGAGATAAATTTTCTTGAAAAGTATATCAATAATCCTTCACCTACAGGGCATGAAGCCGCAGGTCAAAAAATATGGCTTGAATACGTAAAGAAATACAGCGATGAATATTTTACAGATAATTATGGTTCTGTTGCTGCAATAATAAATCCTAAGGCAGAATATAAAGTAGTTATTGAAGCGCATGCCGACGAAATTGGATGGTCGGTACATTATATTACCGAAGATGGATTTATTTATGTTGAAAGGATTGGTGGCAGCGATCATGTTATTGCACCAAGCAAACGGGTAAATATTTACACTGATAAGGGCATTGTAAAAGCAGTATTTGGCTGGCCTGCTATTCATACAAGAAGAAGCGGGAAGGAGGATATGCCCGAATTGAAAAATATTTTTCTCGATTGTGGATGCACGAGTAAAAAAGAAGTAATTGAACTGGGAATAAAGATCGGCGATCCACTCACTTTTGATGATGATTTTTTCGTATTGAATGATAAATATTTTGTGGGAAGGGCAATTGATAACCGCATTGGCGGATTTATGATTGCCCAGGTAGCGAGACTCATCAAACAAAATAAGATCAAATTACCTTTTGCATTATATATTGTCAATTCGGTGCAGGAAGAAGTTGGATTACGCGGTGCTGAAATGATGGCCCACACTATAAAACCAAATGTTGCAATTGTTACCGACGTTACCCATGATTCGAATACTCCTATGATCTCAAAAAATCTCGAGGGTGATCTCAAACTTGGCCGGGGACCTGCTTTGACAAAAGGACCTGCCGTGCACAATAAATTATTGAAGATGGTGACGGATATTGCTGATCAAAATAAAATTCCATTTCAGCGTGATGTTGCCTCGCGTTCTACAGGAACAGATACCGATGCATTCGCTTATTCGAATGGGGGAGTGCCAACCTGCCTCATCGCATTGCCGCTGCGCTATATGCATACAACGGTGGAGTGCGTGCATAAACAGGATGTTGAAAATGTTATCCAGCTGATATACCACACATTATTAAAATTAAAACCGGGACAAAGCTTTAAATATTTATAGCGTGGAAATAACGGATGTATTAACTGTTTATTTATTGCTCATCGGATTGCCCATTGTTGCTTTTGTTATCATCTTTCTGGTCATGGCGCAGATAAAATTGAAAGAGCAAAAATTATTATACCCCGAAAGATTCAAGAAGAAAAAACCTTCCTTGCTGAAAAGGATGTGGGATTATTATATTAGTACACGAAAGTGAATGGTTGGTGTCGAGATTTTCGATTTAATAATTGTCGATTTGGTAATTTAGGACCCAGCTATGAGCTGCAAGTTCAATTACTAAATCGACGATTTAAAATTACTAAATTATCTTGATTTTCGATTTGGTAATATATGACTTTGTTGTAAGCATTAACTTCAATTACTAAATCGACAATCGACGATTACTAAATTATTCCCTCATTCTGCAACCAGCTCACTTACTTTTTGTTCAAGCGCAGCGCCGCGTAAATTTTCTGCAACGATAATTCCTTCACGGTTTACCAAAAACGACATGGGTATGCTCACAACGCGATAATCCAAAGCCGCTTTATTATTTTTATCGTTCAAAGCCGCGACATGATTTTTCCAGACAAGTCCATCTTTACTTATCGCATTTATCCATTTCGATTTATCAGAATCGAGTGAAACGCTGAATATCGTAAATCCATCTTCCTTGTATTTATTATAAACACGCACCACGTTCGGATTTTCCTGGCGACAGGGTCCACACCAGCTGGCCCAGAAATCGATCAGAACAATTTTGCCTTTCAGGTCTGAAAGTTTTAATTCTTTTCCTTCGGGATTCGGCTGGGCAATATCCATAAATGGTTTTCCAATTACACTTTTTGCTGCGAGGTCATCCTGCATTTTTACTTTTTCAGAAAGCTCTTTCACATATACAGATGAAGAATCGGGTGAACTTTTAATTTCTGTCGTAAATTTTTTAACATAATCGAAATCGGCCTGAAACAATGATTCAAGAGCAAGCACAGAATTGGAAATATATTTTGTGGTATCGGCATAATTTTTAAAAATAGCGAGGTACTGTTTCTTCATATCGTCTAGAATAACTGTATACAACGAATCCTGCCCCGATGATTTTAAACGCCTCAGCGAATCGTCAAGCAACATTGCAGAACTTTCAAATTTTCGGATTTCATCTAATAGTCCGAATAAGGAATTTGTTGCTGGTGAGCCTGTAATTGCCGGCGATTCATTTTTGCTCAAGTCGGCTTTAATTTCTGCTTTCTCGTCATGCAGCGATATAACATAATAGTTTTGATTATTTGCTTCCACCGTAATACGGCAGAGCATGCGTTC
>JBIOHA010000260.1:0-4090 GCA_044448625.1 Chitinophagales bacterium
GAATAATAAACTGCTTGCTATAAAACTCCTTTATGAATTATATGCCGATAAGATATTCGGTTTGATGGTTAAAAAATTGTCAGACAGAAATAAAGCTGAAGAATTATTAGAAAAAACTTTTTCAAATGTTTATGAACTCATGGATGCTACTACCGGCCATGAATTTTCCTTCACCATGCTTATGCGAATTGCCAGAAAAATTTGCAACCCCCAAAAAAACCATGTGAGCGATGCCGCCGTAACTATGGAGGACCGCATCTTAGAAATGATAATATGCAATGGTGCCACCATCAGCGAGGTGGCAAATATTTTGGAAATGACGGATGCCGGGATCAGAACCACAATAAAATCATCACTCATGAAATATAAACCCACATGAACACAAAAGAATTAATAGAAAGCGGATTGCTGGAATTATATTGTATCGGTGCTACCACGCCCGAGGAAAATACCCTGGTTGAAATAATGGTTAGTGAAGATGCAAATGTAAAGCAGGAGATAAATGCCATTCAAAATGCGCTTAAAAAATATTCCGAGAATTTTGCCATGCATCCGCCATCAGATCTGTTGGGCAAAATTTTAAACAATATAGCAGCGCAGGAATCCGAGCAGCATGAGCTCCCACCTTTATTATCAGAAAATTCAAATACCGGCGAATGGTTTAAATATTTAAAGGAAAATAATATTGTTAAACCCCACAACAGTTTACCATTGAATATGATCGAATTTGTAACAGCGTCGGTGCTTACTGCTTATGTTGCCTGGGCAGAAAAGGGTGCATTTGTTGAAGAGAGCCATTCCACAGAAACAGAAAAGTTATTTATGCTGCAGGGAAGTTGTAAAATTGAAATAGATGGAATAACCAATTATTACAATGCAGGCGATTTTATTGAGATCGCTCCCGGAAGTACGCATCGTGCCGAAGCCACAAGCAATGAATTAATGATATTGATCGGGCAGCGGATCGCAGCTTAGTATTGATTTCAACAATGGTATAATATTAATTATTCTTGCAATCCAAATAATCTTTACCTTACTATTACCTGTTTACCGTGAATTTGTGATCGAAATAAAAAATTGCACGCTTTATATTTGGAATTATTGAAGTCAAACGGTAGGTTTGGTTATATCAATTTATTAATTACCCGGTTCATACATTTTTAGTGAGAATATTTCAGCATTGTGAAATTATGCTTTTCAATGCAATTTGAGTTTTGTATAAACAAGAGAATAAAATGAGTGATACCCGATTGCGATATAGTGGTTTTCCTCAGGCAGGTGAAATTAGTTCAGGCGCTCCCATTTTCAACAAGCGGTTTAGTGCAAAATTCGGCACCGCAGGTTGTATCCTTAAACATGATGCATCAAGGAAAAAGTATCTGCTTACATGTAACCATGTGCTGAACAATGAAAGGTTTGAAAATAATTTCAACAGGTTTGATTCGGTTCTAATCAAAAAACCCGGTGAGGACATTGTTGTAGGTACATGGTCGTTCGGAATTATGGATGATATTATTGATCTGGCACTCGTGGAGATCCAGGGGGCTGCATTGGCGGGATTAAGAAAACAGGATTTTCAGTTCGATGAAGATTTTGATGTGCATAAATTACTGATGAAGCATGTTCAACTCACCGGATTAAATTACGATGATATTGATGGGTACGTAGTTGAAATAAATAAGTCGTTTGACATGGAGTATAAAAATGGAACGCGAACCTTAAGTAACACAATTTTTTTAGCAGAAAGCACAAACGAAAACAATCCGATCTCAATTACACGCGGTGGCGATTCGGGCGCGATTGTAATTGATTCTGAAAATAAAAACGTGGTAGGCATGGTAGTGGGTGGCAATGATTTTTATACCTGCGTAATTCCATTTTCATCATTCCGGCAAATTCTTCTCGACAGATCTCTATCCATCTATTAAATCATACTGATATGAAAAAGTATTTACTTATTTTACCCGCCTCCCTCTTTTTTGTTTTTTTTATCAATTCATTTCCGCTTGCAGCTGCAGATGAGAATAAGCAAAATGCCACAGGCAATCCTGCCATTGATGCGATTACACTCATTCAACTTTCGCAGGATACTTCGCCAATGGCTGCCGACAAAATTGTGGGGATAATCAACTTTTATTCTACGAAGGGATATAAAAGTTATGAAGATTTAAAAAATGCGAGCATCAATGTATTTGTTGATGAATATAAAAAGCAACTAATCACCAGGAATGATTCCTTACGGGTTGACTCAAAACTTATATCAGAAATAGATCGTGAATCCGGTGGTGACCCTGAAGCAACAGGATTCAGTCCCGCAATTGCCGTTGATGCCATAGGTACTTTTATTGCACAGCGATTTAAAGATGAACTTACTATAGAATTTCTTCAAAAATTTCGTGCGTATATCGAAAATGAGCCGGTTTGCAAAGACCTGTTACCGGCTACCCAAAATATTTTAATTAGCACAGATCCTTTTATGTATAATGCATTTATTACTTCTATTCAGCAGGCAGTGAAGGACGACATCAATAAACTGCCTTATAACTTTTTATCGTACTCCAAAAATAATATTGACAATCTACCCTCATTCATTGGAAGTGAAAATGGGATGCTGTCACTTACCATTTACGAGGCAATATGTGCCATTAGCAAGGGGGGAAATACCCATGTTGTTTTAAATGATCTTTCCTCTTCGGTATTTCTTAAAAAGATCTCCGCAGAAAATAATTTAAAAGAGTTCTTAATGTTCACTTCGCTTGTTTCAAGAAGCCTTGGTGATGGTAGTGGCAAGTGGATTAAAAAATCGATGTTGAATCCCCTGTTGGAAAATGCAGATGCCGCAAAGATATTTATCGGACTATTGATGATGCAGGAAGAAAAACGAGTGTATATTAATGGCGGTGAAAGCCTTTTTAAAACTATAAAGTTCAATACCAAAACGCTGGAGGAATTAATTTCAAACAAAATAGATGATGTTCAGGGATTGATCATTTATTTTCAGCATGCTTCAACAATTTTTGAATCGCTGGCCGAGGATTTTGAAAATATGTCTGCTAATATGAGGCTTGAAGATGCTAGTCGTGCCACTGCTGCAATAATTGAATATGCAAACAAGGTTTCAAAAACAATAATTGAACTCATCCCTTCTCAAAAAATTTGCACCACGTATCTTTCAGGTATAATTCCACAGGCGAATAATATTACAGAATTGACAAATAAATTGAAAAAGATCAATTCACTTTTAGATCACGCTATTAAAGAAGAATATATGCCGGCACTGAACGATCTGATTGCCTTATTCGACAACAACCAAAATAACTTTGTTGTCATTCTTTCAAAATACGGCATATTTATGACCACACTTGCAGAGGCTGAAACAAAAGAAGAAATGCTGGAGGCAATTAAAACTGCTGCGTTGCCCGTTGGTAGTTATAGAATTAAAAGAACTGCGAAAACAAATATTGCATTAAATACCTATGCTGGTGGATTTGTTGGAAGTGAAAGATTTATATCGGCTCCCGCTGACCCTGATGTTGAACAAAAAGCATTTACTTTCGGATTTACTGCGCCTGTTGGACTTGCATATAGCTGGACAAACAAACCGGATAAACCTGCAGATGGAACAAAAATAACTACGCATAAAACTGAAGCGCATTATTCCAATACAATATTTCTTTCACTAATTGATGTCGGTGCAGTTACCGCTTTCAGAATTGGCGGCGACAGCACCGAAGTCCTACCGGAAGTTACCTGGGCAAATTTTTTATCGCCCGGCATTTATTATATCGGTGGTTTTCCAAAAACGCCAATTTCATTAAGCCTTGGCGTGCAGTATGGCCCCCAGATCAAAACCATCAACGACCTCGGAGGTGATAATCTAACCCCGCTTTCTATCCGCTTTGGCCTTTTGGTCGACATTCCTGTTTTCAGTTTTAATACCAAGCCGAGGGATGAGTAGGCGGAAAAACTGATATTGGTCTTCTGCAAACATATGATCAGTATAAGATCTTACCGGCTGGTGTTCTCACCATAACTGTTCGGAAGATTATTCTTGCAGAAGAAAACCTGCGCTAAAATATATTAGTTTGGC
>JBIOHA010000261.1:0-4089 GCA_044448625.1 Chitinophagales bacterium
AATATTTTTAATCACATCCCAACCAGTATTTGATGTAATTACGTGCGGCGGATCCGGAACAAGTGTAGCCTGCGTAGGTTTAACAATTGAAATTAATTCGAGGTAACGTTCATCAGGATAACCTTCAATATTGAATTCGGTTTTGACCACCTTGCTTAATTCGATAACATCTGCATATTTAATATGTCTTTCATCCGGCCGCGGGTGTACCGTAATTCCATCGGCACCAAAACGTTCGCAGTCCACTGCAAATTGAATTACGTCGGGAATGTTTCCTCCCCGTGCATTTCGCAATGCTGCAACTTTATTGATATTTACAGAGAGACGGGTCATCTGGCGAGTGGTGAGTGGTGAATGATGAGTGATGGGTGATGAGTGAATTTAAATTTTGCTCAATTTTGTTCAATTTTAAATAATCTTGCCTGCCTGGCGCCGCCGGCAGACAGGCTCAATTTTTTTGGTGGGTGGTGAAATAAAAAAAGGGGGCTAATTATTATCAGTCCCCTTTAGCATTAATATCTGTAATATTCAGGTTTATATGGTCCGTTTTTATCAACGCCAATATATTTTGCCTGCTTATCATTTAATTCTTCCAGCTCAACACTTAATTTTTTCAAGTGGAGTCTCGCTACTTTTTCGTCGAGATGTTTTGGAAGTGTGTATACTTTATTTTCGTATTTATCGACATGTGCCCATAATTCAATTTGAGCTAATGTTTGATTTGAAAACGAATTAGACATAACAAATGATGGATGACCCATTGCACAACCTAAATTCACCAGTCTTCCTTCGGCAAGGAGAATAATATCCTTTCCGTCGATGGTATATTTATCTACCTGGGGTTTTATTTCATCTTTGGTATTTCCATAATTTTCGTTGAGCCATGCTACAGCAATTTCATCATCAAAATGACCAATGTTGCAAACGATAGCATTGCTTTTCATCAACTTGAAATGTTTTCCGGTAATGATGTCGCAATTTCCTGTTGCAGTAACAATGATATCTGCTTCTTTCACGGCGTCTTCCATTTTTTTCACTTCATAACCATCCATTGCTGCCTGCAGTGCACAAATCGGATCGATCTCGGTGATCATAACCCTTGCTCCCGCTCCTCTCAACGATTGCGCAGATCCCTTACCCACATCACCATAACCTGCAACTACCGCAACTTTTCCAGCCATCATAATATCGGTTGCCCTTCTGATAGCATCTACCAATGATTCTTTGCAACCGTATTTATTATCAAATTTTGATTTTGTAACAGAGTCGTTCACATTGATTGCTGGTACCGGCAATGTGCCTTTCACCATCCTGTCGTATAATCTATGAACTCCGGTGGTGGTTTCTTCGGAGATACCCTTTAAATGTTTTACCAGCTCGGGGTATTTGTCCAGAACAACATTGGTAAGATCGCCGCCATCATCAAGTATCATATTAAGCGGTTCATTGTTCTCGCCAAAAAACAGGGTTTGTTCTATGCACCAGTCATATTCCTCAAGTGTTTCACCCTTCCAGGCATAAACAGGGGTTCCTGCAGCAGCTATTGCTGCGGCAGCATGATCCTGCGTTGAAAAAATATTACATGAACTCCACTGCACATCGGCACCCAGTTCTTTTAAAGTTTCTATCAATACAGCAGTTTGAATGGTCATATGCAGGCAACCTGCGATACGTGCACCTTTCAGGGGCTTATCTTTTCCAAACTCTTCACGAATTGACATCAGACCTGGCATTTCTGCTTCGGCAAGTTTAATTTCTTTTCTCCCCCAGGCGGCAAGTGTTATGTCTTTCACTTTGTAAGGGAGCTTTTTGTCGGTCATTACTTCCATTTATATTATTTTAGGTTTACAATTAGCATTCAGCACAAAGGTAAAAAATAGTCTTGTCAACAGCTGGTAATCATTTCTCAACCAGCATAGATTTTCCAATCATTTAAGCATGCATTTTATTTGAAAGACTTTCCAAACATGAAACTAATTAGAGCTGCGCTTGGTTCAATCACAGGTTGTTGGTGGGTAATTTTAAATACCGCAACGATCTGCTTTATTAACTTTGCAAAAAACAAGAGAGATGTATCCAAAAGAAATAGTTATGCCAATGAAAGCCGAACTTACGGAAGTCGGTTTTGAAGACCTTACCACGCCTGAAGCGGTTCAAAATGCTATAAAAAATACAGAAGGGACATTATTATTGATGATCAACAGTGTTTGCGGATGTGCAGCAGGAATGGCCAGGCCCGGAGTAAAAATGAGTTTAACCAGCGATAAATCTCCCGATAAATTGGCGACTGTTTTTGCTGGCTTTGACATGGATGCTGTTGCTGAGGCCAGAAGGTTTACATTACCTTATCCGCCCAGCTCGCCAAGTATTGCCTTATTTAAAAATGGCAAGCTTGTTTATTTTATAGAAAGGCACCAGATAGAAGGAAGAAATGCTATGATGATAGCAAATGACCTGATGGGGGCGTATGATAAATATTGCGGTGTTGAAGCTGAGTAATCTTTTTACTGTAACTCATTTAAACTGATAAATGATTTGGACCACCTCAGGGTGGTTTTATTTCTGCAAATTAAATCTGGTACATAACGAGCAGGTGGATGGATGTGCAACTATTTTAAAAAGACCATTCTAAATATTACACTTTAAATGTGCAATACAATCCCCATTGAAATTTCAACAGGCATATAGTGTAAAGTTTTCGCATAATAATCATCAACCTTATAACTACCTTCTTCATCAACTGAAGTTCCGTAATAATGAAGGTCCCAATTGATCTTCGAAAACATTAAGCCTGTTTTCAAATTTACATCAATAAAGTTATTGATCGAATATCCTATAGCGAAGTCCATATCAATTGCAGCATGGTTTGATTTAAACGCACTATAATTGATCAAATAAGGATTTGTTTGTTGAAACTCGAAGAATTTAAAATTTAACATTCCGATTCCAATATCCTCGGATATAAAAAATTTCTCTTTTCGTTGTATGGCTCCAACCTGGGCAGCGAAATAATTAAATTCAGTGGGTGCTAATGGCTGTTGGTGCAATTCCCATTGGAGGTCATGCTCACTGCGGGAATAATTTACTCCAACAAAATATTTTTCTCCAAAATGATAAATTAGCGACAGGTCTGTAGTCATATCACAATGAAGCAATCCTTCATCTGAAATATTAAATCGCAATGGATATGCGATTCCAACATTAGTCTGCAGGCTGAATTTGGGAGGACTGATTTGTGCCGACAGCTCCGCTGCCAGCACCATAAAAATAATCAATGATGTGGTTTTCATACTTGAACTTTCTTAAAAATATATAGTATCCGCTTTGATGATAAGAGAGAAATATATTCGTTTTGTGGATATTGATATACGGAATGGTTGAAAGTCCACGTATCACTAAGCGTTTTACGAAAATAGGTCAGATTCGTTTGATTGTGAATAGCTGCGGTTAATGACCTCAATGGATGCAAATTTTAAGATTATACTTAAATATTGTAGCGCTATAATTGCACTGGTGTCATTCCAAAAACAACCTTTAATTGACCTCATTAATTTTCCCTACCTTAGAGTTTCCATCAACCTTAGACAATAAATAAAACTATATGGCACTGGAGGTAATAGGTACTGGCTTTGGCCGCACAGGTACAATGTCACTTAAGCTGGCACTTGAAGAATTGGGTTTTGGAAAATGCTACCATATGTATGAACTAATTGAACATCCCGATGATATTGTCTATTTTGAAAAAGGGGAAAAGGGTGAGGAAGTGGACTGGGATAAATTATTAACCGGGTATAAGTCGGGTGTGGATTTTCCAATTATATTATTTTACAAAGAATTAATGGCTAAATACCCAAATGCCAGGATAATCCATACCACCCGCGATCCCGAATCCTGGTATAAAAGTTTTAAGAGCACGATTTTATGGGCGGTTAAACCTTCGCTGGGTCGAATATTAAAAATGATGGTGCAACTGCCTTTCTCAAAAAGAAAAAGGAAATTTTTAAAAGTATTGCAATATAACGGACGTGCAATTAAAAATTTATTTGGGAAATATGTAGATAGCAAAGAAGATATTATACGGATATATAA
>JBIOHA010000262.1:0-4070 GCA_044448625.1 Chitinophagales bacterium
CTTCAAATAAAAGAATATCATTATAACTTAAATAATTAGAATATGTTTTTCCGGTGAGCGCACTAGAAGCAACACCCGGAAAAATATCTTTAATTAATTGGGTACCGGCTGCAGTTCCATCTGTTATAAACCATTCCTTTCCGTTTGCACCATTATCCGCCCTGAAAAAAACCAATTCATTATTTAAAATAATATTTTCCGGATCGGCATTACCGGCTCCCGGATTTATATCAGCTACCAATTGTATCTGGCCATTTAGCTGGTTAAATAAAATATTAAAGAATATTGCAACAATTGATTTCGCCATATAAATAATCACCACCAATTTAAGCTTTTTTTATTAATGGTAAACGAATCAATTTTCTAACCGCTTAATCCCTATATTAAACCCTGTAGTGATCATGCTTATTTGCATCCTGGCTCCTGGCTCCCGGCTCTTGCTTCCTGGTTCTTGCTTCTTGGCTCCAATACATTATCTTTACCAACATGAAAACCACGCTTTTTCCCTTCATCATTTTAAGCATAATTTCCATCGGTTGTTTTGCACAGGCAGGTTATAATGATGCCGGCAGCAGGACGAATGCAATGGGAAACACAGGAGTAACATTTGAGGATGTTTACAGCGCTCAAAACAACCAGGCCGGGCTCGCTTTTGTTGAAAATATTTCTGCCGGAATAAGCACCCAAAATCTTTACCTCGTGGAAGGCGGAATTAATTCTCATTACGGGGTTTTTGCAATGCCAATAAAAAAGCAGGGAGCATTTGGCTTGAGTTTAAATTATTTTGGAGATAATACCTTTAATCAATCCAAGATCGGAATAGGTTATGGAAGAAAGCTTGCAGAAAATGTTTCCGTTGGAATTCAATTAGATTACGTAGGTACAAAAACAATCGAAACCGGAAGTGGTGCAGCATTTACTTTTGATGTTGGTATTTTATATAAGCCGGTCAGTTCATTATCGGTGGGTGCTAAAGTATTTAATCCAATCCGTGCAAAAACCGGCCTTGATTACAACGAAGCATTACCATCAATAATTAATATCGGTTTAGCTTATCTCCCGTCAGAAAAAATTACTATTTGTGCTGAAGGTGAATTAAATGTTGAAGATAATTTGCGTACAAAATTCGGATTGGAGTATCATATTGTTGAACAGTTATTTCTCAGGGGAGGATATATTTCAAATCCTTCGATGTATACCTTTGGCGTTGGGGTGATGATAAAAGAACTGAAGATCGATATCAGTTCGCAATTCCACCAGCAACTCGGCATGTCGCCGGGTTTGGGATTAAGTTATTCTTTTTAACTCATGAAATTATTGAACACATAAATTATCCCATGACAGGTATTTTAAAAATATTAAAACGCCATATCCTGAAAAATTCAGTTGTTGGTACCGGGTTAATATTGATTTTATTTTTTACATCTTCCTCCCTTTGTGCACAGGAAACAAAAGGTGAAGGAAGGTTAATGGAAGAAGATATTCTTGAAAATGCTGCCGAAAAAATAGATAATACAAATCTTTCTGTTGATACCTACCAGGAAAATCTGAATAATTTAATTTTAAATCCAATCAACATCAACACGGCAACAGCAACAGAGTTGCGCAATACCACTTTATTTACTGAATTACAGATCCGCGATCTCCGTCGTCATATCGAAGCGTTTGGCCCGTTAACCAGTATTTATGAATTACAAACAATTCAATCATTTTCTACTGAAGATATCATTAATATAAAACCTTTTATTTCCCTCACCAGCTCTGCAAGATCATCAGTTCCTTT
The DNA here is from genome assembly GCA_044448625.1 of Chitinophagales bacterium. Classification (GTDB taxonomy): domain Bacteria; phylum Bacteroidota; class Bacteroidia; order Chitinophagales; family BACL12; genus UBA7236. The sequence goes on from JBIOHA010000262.1 coordinate 1,784, forward strand.
TTTAGAACAATTATATGCGGGCGATTATCAGTATTTTCTGCGTTTCGGAAGGTATGTAGAAACCCAGGAAGGATTTGTTGAAGATAGTTTGGGTGTTGCACCTTATTATGGAAATAATTTGAGGATATATACCCGGTTGAGATATAATTATCAGAATTCGATAAGCTATGGAGTAACAGCAGAGAAGGATGCCGGCGAAGCAATATTCGGCCCCTCACAACCTGCGGGTTTTGATTATTATTCAGCGCATTTTTTTAAAAAGGGCACCGGTAGAATGAAAGCACTTGCACTCGGCGATTATGAATTGAGAATGGGACAGGGATTAATTATGTGGAGTGGTTTTGGATTTGGGAAAAGCGTTTATCCTGTTGCCGTACGCAGGGCCGGACCAGTGCTTGACGGATATACTTCAACAAATGAAAATCGCTTTATGCGGGGGGCAGGAATAACTTATGCTTTCGACAATGTATATGTAACCGCTTTTGCCTCAAATAAAAAAATAGATGCCAATGCTTCACTGATCGATACTACCGATGAAGAAATTTTAGAACTTTCCAATCTCGACGACAGCGGACTACACCGTACCGAAAGTGAACTTGAAAAAAAAGATGTCGCCAGGGAAACAACCGCCGGTTTCGACATTACACTTTACAAAGGCCAGTTCAATATCGGATTATCGTCCGTTTATTTTCATCTGAATACACCACTCGTAACAAATAAAGATGCTTACGAGATTTATGATTTTTCAGGACAAAATTTATTGAACACGAGTATCCATTATAATTATTTATGGAGGAACATTTTAATTTTTGGCGAAACTGCAATGAGTGATAATTTAAAAGGAGCAACATTAAACGGTATCATCATGCCCGTTGATCCGAAAGTAGATATCGCAATTGTTCACAGGTATTTTTCCCCGCAGTTTCAAACATTATATGCAGAAACATTTTCTGAAAGTACATTTCCGCAAAATGAACAGGGCACCTATTTCGGTACAGAGATCAAACCTGTAAGGGGATGGAAGATAAGCGGCTATCTTGATCTGTATAAACATCCCTGGCTTGAATATCAAACCGATGGCCCTTCGTACGGCACTGATTTTTTTACCCAGCTCACCTGGCAACCATCGCGGGCTTTTGAAACCTATATCCGATATAAAAGAGAAATAAGCGACAGAAATGCATCTTCCTCATATTTTGAAGAACCGCTTGTATTAAATCTATTGGTACGTCAGGAAAAAAGCAGCATCCGCTGGCATGCAGATTATGACGTGAATAAATCACTCACCTTAAAATCGAGGATTGAATTTAGTTTTTACGATGAGCATATAGGATTTCCTGAAAAGGGATATTTATTATTCCAGGATTTTAATTATCACCCAATGAGTTCACCATTTGGTTTTGCAACACGGTTTGCCATTTTCAATACCGATTCATATAACACAAGGATCTATGCATACGAAACTGAAGTGTTATACGCATATTCCATTGTTGGGTTGAGCGGTGAAGGCACAAGGGCCTATCTCCTCGTTACCTATTCACCATACAAGTGGCTAGATATATGGGCGAGGGTAAGCAACACCTGGTACACTGAATCAGAAGATATTGGGTCAGGCTATAATGCATTTCCCGGAAATACCAGAAGCGATGTCAAGCTGCAAATGCGTTTGAAATGGTAGCAGATTAATTATCTCTACAAACCATTTTAAATAAAATCTTAACTATTTACATTGCATTTGAAAGCTGATTATCAGAACTTGTGCTTTCCTGATATTCAAAATTTTCGTTATTGCTTTTCGTCACCACCGTACGTGCAATTTTATCATGCAATGTTTGCCGGTGCTTGTCAAAAAATGCCAGCACAAAACCAAGCATAAATAACATTGAAGATAAAATTCTTCCCAAATGTCTTAAAAAAGCAATTCCGAAATTAATTTTTCTGCCATCAGTTCTTCTCACTCTTAAACCTGTCATTAACTTCCCTATGGTTGCACCCCAAAGCCCTTCGAAAAAAACGAAATAGAGCAGAGGCATGAGAATAAATGCGATGGCAGCTTTTGATTTATGATTCCTGGTGAAGTTCTTAAAATAAACGTCGCGGTTGCTGTCGAGTGCGATGGGTTCAAAATAAGCGAAGAACTGGTATTTATCCATTAAACTTGGCCTGCCTTCATCACCCGATGCATTAAATTCGGCCGGGCTTTTTCCAAGACTGATAAATAAATAACTGCAGACAAAAATTGTTACCATCAGGGTGTCGATGGCAAATGCAACTAATCTTCTTAAGA
>JBIOHA010000263.1:0-4069 GCA_044448625.1 Chitinophagales bacterium
ATTCCCCCTTCAAAGGGGGAGGTGGTTCCCGCTTCGTAACTAATAGTAAATGTTCCATTATTTGGATTTGGATAAATTTCAAAACGGTTGCCAATCGGCTGTTCATCAGTTGTTGATCCTTCCCTGCATGGAACAGAAACGGCAATAGAATTTGAATTTTTATAACATCCGGTTGCGGTTTTTGTAACTCGGCATTTATAATTTCCTGTTGTATTTGCAAGGTAATTAATTGATGTTGCACCGGCAATTATAGATGCGCCTTTATACCATTGATAAGATAAACCGTCCCCGGCATTGGCAGTTAATAACACGGAACCACCTGCACAAAATACCGTCGGCCCATCGGGTGTTATTGTTGCTGGAGGATTTTTATTCACGACAACTGCAATGGGAGTTGAAGTTGCTGATCCACAAATACTGGAAGTAGTGCAGGTATAATTTCCTTTTTGAGTGACTGTATATACTGCAGAAGTTTCTCCTGTAATATTTATTCCATTTCGGGCCCATTGAACGGATGCTCCGGAATATGTAGCAGTGAGCATTACAAATCCGCCCTGACAAAATGTTGTTGCTCCGCCAGGAGTGATAGAAACTGTTTCAACAATTCCATCATCGATAATTCCGTTGCAGTTATCATCAAATGAATTACAAGTTTCTGTTGCCGGTATGCAATTCTGAAAAAGTTTAACGATCCAATAATCATATGTAGATGCAGGCCCCATGTTCACCTCGGTTTTATCTCCCGAAATTCCGGATTTTGAAAATCCGCCAACAGCATAGCCACCTGCCGACAACTGAACAATTCCCCTCCCCTCGTCGCTGGTATTTCCACCAATGGAATTTTGCCATTCAATGGCACCTGTTGAACTCACTTTTACAACCCAATAATCGGAACCACCATTTGAAGGCTCTGTTTTATCGCCGCTGATACCTGAATACGAAGTGCCTCCCAAAATAAATCCACCGTCATCACTTTCATCTGCACTAAATAAAATATCATCTTCATTTCCACCAATATCATTTTGCCAGACAATATTTCCCGAGCTATTTAATTTCACAATCCAATAATCTGTGGCTATTCCAAAACTATTTTCTGTTTTATCACCTGAAATATCAGAACTTGAATATCCGGCAAGTAAATAACCCAGGTCATTTGTTGCAATAATTTCACGCAATAGATCAGATCCTGTTCCACCTATCGTATTTTGCCATTGCGTATTTCCTGAAAAATTTAATTTCACGATCCAGTAGTCAGCTGCGCCAATTAAAGCTTCAGATTTATTTCCAGAAATCCCTGATTGAGAATATCCGCCAACAATATAACCACCATCCAGCGTTGGAGTCAACGTATAAAAATAATCGTAATAGTCGCCGCCCAGGGTACGCTGCCAGGTGATAATTCCTGATGCATCGAGTTTTAATACCCAATAATCAGAAGTTGTAGCAGGACCGAAATTTCCCTCGGTCTTATCACCTGAAATTGGCGAATGTGAAAATCCGCCCACAATATACCCGGCATCTAAAGTTTGCCGCACAGAAACAGCTTGGTCGTTTTTAATTCCGCCAATTGTATTTTGCCAGACGATATTTCCCGTAGCATCCAATTTTAAAACCCACATATCATATTCACCAATTAATGGTTCCGTTTTATCACCTGTTGCACCAGACCCTGAATATCCTGCAACAATATAACCACCATCCAAAGTTTGTTCAATTGAATTCGCCACATCGTCGGCAAAACCACCGATGGTATTCTGCCATTCAATATTTCCATCTACATCTGTTTTTACTATCCACATATCATAAGACCCAATACCATTTTCAGTTTTATCGCCGGATATACTGGAATTTGAAAATCCTGCTCCGATGCATCCACCGTCGCTGGTTTTATTTATTGTCAGCAAAAGGTCGTCACCGCTTCCACCGATAGTATTTTGCCAGTCAATTACAGGAGCCTGGGAGAATGATGAGTAATGAGTGATGAGTAATGAGTAGAAAAAAATGAATGAAGTAAACAATTTGGGCTTTATCATATGTTATGTTTATTGATGGATGAATTTTATGCTGGTGTTTGATTCTCCATTATTGAGGATTAAAAAATATATTCCTTTTGGCAAATGGGAGATATTGACCTCTGTTATTGGTGAATCCACCTTGGTTTCAAATACTGTTTCACCCATAACATTAGTGATGGTGAGTGCTGGATGGTATGTGGTGAGTGATGAACCCAGGGATATAGTTATAAAATTGTCTGCAGGATTTGGGTAGATATTAATTTCAATTTCATTATCAATTTCACCTTCTCTCAATGGCAATGTTGTAAAATTTTGCAAAGCTGAAAATTCTCCAAATGAAGCATCGCTGCATTTTGTTCTTACCTTATATTGGTAATTGGTTGCTGGCGACAATGATTTAATTGTTTTAAAATTGGTTGTGGATGTTTTTTTGATCCAGGTTCCTGCGCCAACAGCACGATAGTAAATTTGATATGAAGCGGCACCGGGAACCAGATCCCAATGCAAAGTTGCTTTTGTTGGGGTGATATTATTAGTATAAATGCCTGAAGGAACAGCACAAATTTCGGGGCCCAGTTTCATTACCCAATAGTCCATGTTCCCTAAACAATTTTCAGTTTTATCACCCGAAATATTTGAATTTGACCAACCGGCGATAATATAACCTCCGTCGGGAGATTGTTTAATTGCTTTTAGTTCTTCCGCTCCATAACCACCGATGGTGTTTTGCCATATTATATTTCCTAAAGCATCTAATTTAATTATCCAAAAGTCCTGCGTGTTTCCAAAACTTGCTTCTGTTTTATCATATCCAATAATGGATTGCGAATTTCCACCCAGTATATAACCACCATCTGCGGTTTGTTCTGCATAATTTAAATAGTCATATTTTTCCCCTTCAATAGAATTTTGCCAAACAATATTGCCTCCATTATCTAATTTAATTACCCAATAATTTGTTTCAGTGTCGTTGCTTCCTTCTGTTTTATCACAATTAATTCCGGCCCTTGAATAACCGGATAAAAAATATCCTTCATCACTCGTTTGCTCTACCGTGGTCAAATTATCAATTTCGGCATTTGTGCAGATTGTATTATCCCATTCAATAATTCCATTTACATCAAGTTTCACGATCCAATAATCCCAGTCGCCGCTATTTTCCGTTTTATCTATCGAAATATCTGATTCGGAATCGCCACCAATAATATACCCTCCGTCAGCGGTTTGGTCCAGCGATTTGAAGTAGTCAATTTTACTTCCTCCAATTGTATTCTGCCATACGATATTGCCGGTAGCATTTAATTTAACGATCCAAAAATCATTTTGTCCATAACGATCCTCCGTTTTATCGCCATTACCATTTGAATAGGATGTGCCCCCCAGAATATATCCGCCATCAACTGTTTGTTGAATATCATACAGGTTATCATTTCCAGTTCCACCAATTGTATTTTGCCATTCAATACTACCTGTTGAATTTAATTTTACCACCCAGTAATCAGTACTCGTGGTAACGGTCCCAATATTATTTTCGGTTTTATCAAATGAAATATCGGATGCTGATGCTCCACCTAAAATATAACCACCATCTGCAGTTTGTTCAATAGAATACAACATGTCGTTATAAATTCCGCCAATCGTATTTTCCCATTCTATAGCACCCGAATTATTCAGTTTTACGACCCAGTAATCGTAGGTTGAATTAATATTATTTTCTGATTTATCGGGAGAGACATCAGATGCAGAATACCCACCTAATATAAAGCCGCCATCAGAAGTAATGGCAACATCAAATAAAAAATCATCATAAATTCCACCCAGGGTATTTTGCCATTCAATAGCAGGGCCGATACTGCAGCCCACTAATCCTTCATCGATGGAGCCATTGCAATTATTATCAACACCATCACATGATTCGGCGGCACCGGGGTTTATGTATTCAGAAATTATATCGCAATCTGTATTATTGCTTACATAACCTGCCGGGGCAACACAGGCAACAACCGAAATCAAGGGATCTCCATAGCCATCATTATCTGTATCAGCATAATAAG
>JBIOHA010000264.1:0-4042 GCA_044448625.1 Chitinophagales bacterium
GGGCAAAACATAAATACATGCGTTTTAGTGCCAACGGGATTTTATTGATCAATCTAAAAATGCGCTCAGGATTTTTTGCAAGAAAATATGCCGGTAGTCCCCCGATAGCAAAATTGTCGACAGTTGTTAAAATATCATCAGAGAAAATTTTGGAATTGTGGGTGATAAATGGTTCAATAAATCTTGATATCAATGCGATCGCAATGGTACTCACCAGGAAAATTGGAATTCTTTTTACAGGCAGCAGAAAAAACATCAGCATCCATAAAATATAAAAATGCTCCTCAATGCATAGCGACCAAAAAACACCCAATGGAGTCGTCTTTGGATGGTTATCCATCGCTATCATTTTATAATTCTCGGTAAAGGTGAAAGAATAACGCCAGTCGAAATCGTAACCATTGGCGATCATGTGGAGGCCGAGGTTATCTTTTACGCCGTAAGGAATCAACGCCACAATGGTTACGATCAAAAAAAACAGCGGCCATATCCGCAGGCTTCTTCTTACAAAGAATTTTTTAATATCTATTTGTCCGACGTGTATCTTCTCGTATGAAAGAATATAGGTGATGAGAAAACCACTCAACACAAAGAAAAAAGAAACACCAATTCCCCCACCAGATTTCAAAAATGAAAATACAGGCATATCAACATCCAGCGGAATATGCAGCAGGAATACTTTGAAAAAAGCAAAAAACCTCAGCGCATCTAATGTGTGAAAATGGATCCTTGTTCTCATGTTATTGCTTCAGCAATAATAATTAAAAACAAGCACCCTGATAAGCTGCGGTATTCTTACTTCCCACTTCTTACTTCCTACTTCTTACATCTGACTTTCAATCCGCCCCATCTACCTTGGCCGCTTCCACTGCATAATTCCCAATCTCCTCTCCCACTTCCAATCCGGTTTCACAATCGAACCTGAAATGGATACGTGAATAAATTCGCGACTCAGATGCATCTTTTGCCATACTGGAAAATTCGGATGCGTTGGCAGGAAAAAAATATCCAAGCACTTGTGATGCCGCCGCAGAAAATGTTGAATGGCCTGAAGTATAACTTGGAAAATTCGGCACACCGAATAAGGTCTTTATTTCAGAATCAGTTTGGATAGGCCTGGGATACATATAAAAATATTTCGTATCCCAGCAACTAATTCCAGCATCCATCATTGCAGTATTTAAATAAGCAAAAACACGGGCCGTTCTCAAAGGACTTAATCTGTTGTCGATAACATCGATTAAAGCAATATTATTCCAATGGCCCGCTGGTGTATAAGTGCTAAATCCATCACCCCAAAAATAGGCTAACTCCCTTTGTTCTGTTGTTGCATTTTTCGTAAGGTCGAGTAATTCTTGCTTTGCAGTTTCAAATTCAGCTGAATTCATTGCCGGTGGCGGCCCGGGACGAACTTCTTCTACCGATGGTATCCACCAGGGAACAACGTGGCCGAATTTAGGAGTAATGCCGATTGGTCGTTGAGGCGTTTCAAGATTTTCCCAGCATGTCCACTGATCAGCCCATAAATCAGCAGCAGCCTGTTCCATCAATATATATTCAGGTTCAAGCACCTGAGCGAATTTCATACTATCTGTTTTTGCCCGGCCAATAAAAATATCGGCAATAGTATGTCCAATGGAATCACCTGCATCAATATCACTCTGAACATTCATTCCTGCATATAATCTGCTCATGCGCAATTCACTGGCTTTGTCTTTTATATATTCAACTTCCAGCGGAAATAAAAAAGTAAGCACATCTTCAGCAACTGATGCAATAACAGCATCTTCCGATGGATAAGAAGGTAAATTATTATCGGGAAATGCAGGTGTGATAGATGCATCAACTTTATATGGAGCGGGCCTGTTATATAAAAATTTATAATGCCAGGCTGCAATTAATGCATCATATGTTGCTGCACTTAAATATGCATATGCCCTGCATGCATATGGCGGATTTGCGAAGGGGAAATTAGGATAATTAGCGGGGAACACCGCATCAGGAACACCATATTCGCCATTTGCATCTGGTGATGGAGGAAGGTTGTATTTTGCAATAAATTCTTCTGTGATCTCCATCCACCGGATCAATGAATTATTTCCCCAATAATCAACTGCTTCCTGTTCATCAGCACTGAGTGCACTGTTATATGCTTTTACTTCTTCGAGTTCTGCAATATATTCGGGGGAAGTGATATCTGTGGGTGCAGGAATTGTAAATAATCCTATTGAAGAAATATATACCGGGGTCCAGTCGCCGCCGGTTTCGTCAACCGAAGCATATGTATAAGGTTCATATAAAAAATAGGTTGGGAGATCGGTTGTGCATGAAAGGTTAAGTACGATCAAAGTAATAACCGAAAAAATAATTAACCTGAAATAGTTTTTCATGAATTAATATTTATCTCTTAAAAAAAACGGAAGTGATAAACTTTATTATCCTCCCGTCAAAACCAAATCCGATAAATGATTTTTTATTGTACCATCACCGGTGAATAAAATATTTTCCCATTGTCATTTACCTCGATCAAATAAGTGCCGTTATTTAATTCAGATACGATGATCCTGTTATAAGTATTTGCACGAAGATTTCCGGTTGCCGCTACACTGCCTGTCATTGAATAAATGGTATAAATAGCATCTGTTGATTCCGGTAAATAATTGATTATAAAACCCTCGCCAGCATTTGATGGATTGGGTGCTACAGTAATTTGATCTGCATTATTAAAATCCAGAATGGGTGTTTCTGCAATTGATTCGGCATTTATTGTAAATGAGAAACTATTGGTTGGGTCGTAATGATTAACACATTCAACTTCTACCATCCCGCTTGCGGGAATATGATCTGTAAAAAAATCAACACGCACAATTTCTGTCTGGCCTGGTGTTAAAAATACCGTGGTTGAATCCACAGATGGCGAATAACAAAGATCGGTGCACAATGTAGTGATCCAGCCAGCGGGAACATCAACATTAATTCTGTTAAAGTCAATTAAAACATCATCAATACTGGTGTTGGTGAAAGTAATATGTGCCGCAATTGTATTCTCCACTGTTCCGTAATAAATTGCTTCGCCTTCATCAACGGCAGTAAATGTTCCCTCAAGATCATACTCACCTGTTCCAACAATTCCCAACAGAGAATCAATAGAAGCATACATATTTTCTGGTTCTTTATTAAACCATTTTTGCGCATCGAAAACGATTCCGTCGGGTGCAATTAACCAGGCCGGGTTTGGAGCTGTTCCGTAATTAGACCAAAATTCATTACATGGTCCGTCGATCAAAACCGGAACATCAATTTCCATATTGGCGAGCATATCACCAACGATCGCTTTTCTTTCGGCATAAGTTGTAGGCTGACGATATAAAATTCCTTCTGCATAATTATCTGCTCCTACATTTTCATAACCAAAGTAGGGACTAAAATCAATAACCGGGTGTGCTTCCACTGTATACACTAAAAAGATATTAATTAAGTCGCCGTATAATGCTTTCATTTCATTTACCACATCTATTTTACCGCGATAAACATAACAGGTATAATTACATCCTATCAATAACACCGGCTTCATATCATTCAACAATGCAGATAACTGAACTGAGTCTCCATCTAAAGTGAATAATTTAAAGTCGTGGACCAATTCTCCTTCCAGAGGTTCTTCCAGTTCGGTTGAAACATCAGGGTAAATTGGAATTTCGCAAACAAGGTCGGCATCAGCAGGCAAATGGTCCGTTCCAACAAATGAAGAAAGCGGAACCTGGGCATTCAAAAAAGAAATTCCCGCAATAAATCCTAAGGCAAATAATTGTAAATGTTTGAGCATAAACGTGGTTCTCATTAATTATGCAGTAAAGAAAATACGGGGAATTAATCTTTTCAAATTGTTTAAATGAAGTGTAAACAGTCAATTACAAGGAATTGCAACAATTAAAAATAGAGGATTCAGCGCTGTATTAGGTTTGCGGCGGTCGATAAAAAAATACCAGAATATTTCAGCCCTGATCATGCAGAAATGGCAAAAATATTTACAGTTTATTTA
>JBIOHA010000265.1:0-4037 GCA_044448625.1 Chitinophagales bacterium
ATCCATTTATGATATGCCATGCAGCGGCGAAGGCAATATAATATTGTAGTGGCGCCATTTATTTAGGAGACGATTCGGGTATAAATTTATGTTAAAGCAGACTATTAAAGCACAGAGATTTTGAAGCACAGAGGGGCACAAAGGAACACAGAGGAAAATAACACAGAGAGATTTTGAAGCACAGAGGGACACTGAGGAACACAGAGGAAAATAACACAGAAAGATTTTGAAGCATAGAGGAGCACAAAGGAACACAGAGGTAAATAACACAGAGAATTTTTTAAGCACAGAGGGACGCAGAGGTAAATAACACAGAGAATTTTTAAGTATTGAGGAATACAGAGATTTTTAAGCATTGACTGAATCGTCAACCCTTAATGCATTTCTACACACTCAACATTTGCGTTTTGTAGCTCTGAAAAAAATAAATTTAATGATACTAATAAAAAAATTACAGAATTAATCTTTTTATTCCATCCTTTAAATGGACAACATTAAAATTTATTATCAGTCCAAGTTTAATATATGTGAATTTTAAATAAGTTAATGTTTTGATAGTAAAAATAGGCGCAAGGGTGTCAACCGCTTTTACTTCTATAAGAATTAAATTTTCAACCAACAGGTCATATTTAAAAGCGATTTCCTGAATAACATTGTCGTAAATGATAGGAATAGGTTTTTGTCTTTCTACGCTAAATCCTGATTTTTTTAATTCATATTCGAGGCAGGTTTCATAAACAGTTTCAAGTAAACCAGGTCCAAGTTCAGCATGAACTTTCATTGCACATCCAATAATCTTGTATGAAAGTGCATTTAATTGATCCAAATTCTCCATAATGTATTTTTAAGGTTAATAAACAAACTAACACATGCTACAAATAAAAAACCACAGAAAATACCAGGCCCCCCCTTTATTTCCTATGGTGTTATATTCTGATGACTAAATTACAATAAATTATTAAAACAGTTGCAACTGAATACTTACATTTTTGTTATTCAATTTCTCTGCGTTCCTCAGTGTCCCTCTGTGCTTCAAAATTATCTGTGCTGAACTCTTTGTGCCGTTTGTGCTTTCGCTACATGCGGGAAATAAGATTATTCTGCACCAACCATTCTGCGATCTGAACAGCATTTGTTGCGGCGCCCTTACGTAAATTATCAGCAACGATCCAGCAATTCAGTGTTTTTGGCTGGGTATAATCGCGTCGAATTCTGCCAACAAAAACCTCATCCTTTCCCTCTGCATCAATTGGCATTGGATAAATCTCATTTGCTACATCATCCTGCACAATTACGCCTTCGGTGTTATTTAAAATATTCAGCACATCATTTATTTCAAACTCATTTTCAAATTCAATATTTACACTTTCACTATGACCCCCGCTCACCGGAACACGTACCGTAGTTGCAGACACCTGTATACTATCATCTCCCAAAATTTTGCGTGTTTCATTATGCATCTTCATTTCCTCTTTGCTAAACCCGTTCTCTAAAAACACATCCACCTGGGGAATTACATTCTTATCGATCTGGTATTTATAAGCAGGATTATCTGTATCTCTGCAATTTCTTGTTCTCTCATTAAATAATTGCATGATACCTTTTGCTCCGCTACCGGAAACGGATTGGTAAGTTGAAACAACAATTCTTTTTATTTTATATTTTTTATGCAACGGGTTCAACACCATCACCATTTGAATTGTTGAACAATTAGGGTTGGCTATTATTCCACTTTTTAATTTAAGGATATCGCCGGCATTAATTTCAGGAACTACGAGCGCACAGTTTTCATGCATCCTGAATGCACTTGAGTTATCGATCACCCAGCATTTAATTTTTTCAAACTCCGGTGCCCAGGTTAGCGATGTTTGTCCGCCTGCAGAAAAAAGAGCGATCTGAGGGCCCATTCTTATTGCTTCCTCCATCCCTACAACTTCAATATCCTCACCTTTGAATTTTATTTTTTTACCAACCGACCTTTCGGTTGCCACAGGAATTAATTGTGTAACCTGAAAATTTCTTTCTTCCAGAATTCTTCTCATCATTTGACCAACAAGTCCAGTTGCGCCAACTACTGCTACCTTCATTTTAAAAATTGATTATTTATTCGCAAAGGTATCACAAGCATAATAATCTGTCACCTTGTTCGGTTTAGAAATCGTCAACAACTATAAATTTTTCTTTTACAAAATACAGATCAGGTTTCCTTACCCGGCTCCAAAGAAGTACCCTCCGGCATTCTCAGCGATTCAATAAATGTTTGTAATTTTCCCATCCATACTATGAAAAACGTATTCCTTCTTAACACATTTCTATTCCTTTCAGGGTTATCATTCGCACAGTTTTCAGAAAACTTCGACGATGGTGATTTAGCCGGCTGGCTGGGGGAAGTTTCCAATTTTGCCGTAGACACTGATTTTCTTTTGCAACTGCAGGGCGATTGCGACCTCGGCGGTGTGAATTATATCAGCTATCCCGTGGCAACCCTTGATTCTGCGGTTTGGGAATTTTATATGGATTTTCGCTTCGACCCAACAAGTGCAAATTATGCACGATTTTACCTGCAATCTGATAATCCCGATCTTACCGATTCCTTAACAGGTTATTATCTTCGGGTGGGCAAAGATGGTGGCACCGACGTGGCAGAATTATACCGCCAAAATGGAATAACTGCAACAATAATTCTTAGTGGGACCAGCATTCTTGCAACAGCGCCTAAAGTTGGATTCAAGGTGGTTCGCACATCAGCAGCAGAGTGGCAATTATGGATTGATCCGCTGGGTGGAACAAGCTATACCCTTGAAGGAAGTGTAACTGATGACATTTTTAATGGGGGAGATTATATCGGTGTGTATTGTAAATATTCTTCAACCAGGTGCGATCTCTTTTATTTCGATAATTTTTTTGTCGACCCGCTTTATGCTGATATTGATGCACCGGCAATCACATCAGTAACTGTTTTATCGTCTACACAACTTGAAATTAATTTTAATGAAAATGTTGAATTATTATCCGCAGAAGACGAAGCGAATTATATTGTAGACGGCGGTGTTGGAATACCGATAAATGCAACAAGGGGCGCATTAGATTTTTCAAAGGTGATCATAACCTTCGCATCCCCGTTTCCTGAAGCAATTCCACTGACATTAACCGTGAGCAATATTGCCGATGAATCATCCAATATTTTAACTTCCGCGGAATATGACTTTTCATTTTACACAGTTTTACAATATGATGTTCTGATAACAGAAATATATGCTGATATTGAGCCGTCAAATGGATTGCCTGCCGGAGAATATTTTGAATTATACAATGCGGCACCGGTTGCAATTGACCTTGCAGGATTTATTGCAATGGATGAAACAACAGAAAGCGATGCTTTTCCCTCTTATTTTTTAGCCGTTGGTGAATATGTTATTGTTTGTGATGAAAATGTTGTCGATCTATTTAGTGCATATCCAAATGTTTTAGCGGCAGCAGCATTCCCTGCTTTTAATAATGATGGCGACGACCTGAAACTGATCGGTCCCAATGGCAATATTCTTCACCAGGTGAATTATACGCTTGATTGGTATAATAATGCAATAAAAGAATCAGGTGGCTGGAGCCTTGAAATGATAGATCCCTCAAATCCATGTCAGGGTGCTGAAAATTGGACAGCTTCAGAAAATCCTGTGGGAGGAACACCGGGAACAATTAATTCAGTTTTTGCTCCCAACCCCGATGATATTGCACCGGCACTACTCTATGCATATCCTGTAGGTCCGGATTCCGTCATTTCGTTTTTTGATGAGGCACTTGATCTCGATAATATTGAAGCAGGGGATTTTAATTTTTCGGGAGGAATAGGATCACCCCTGAGTTTAATTATCGATGTCAATTTTCCGGATAGAATAGGAATGGTTTTGGCAACCGCGTTATCTCCGGGAATAGGCTATACGCTCACAGTAGAAAATGTAAGCGACTGTTCCGGAAATATCATCAACTTATTTAATACTGCCCTCCTGGGTCTTCCGGAACCGGCGGAATATTTAGAT
>JBIOHA010000266.1:0-4037 GCA_044448625.1 Chitinophagales bacterium
AAACAGAAGGGTTTTTGATAATCATCAACGCTAAATATAATAGGTCATACCACAGATTGTTGCTTGCAATTATTTTGGGGGCATTTGTTTCCGCCGGTTTTATTTCAAAGGAAGGTATAGAAACGAGCATCTTCTGCATACCTGCATTAAGCGACCAGCCACCGCAGGGTAATTTCGAAAAACTGGTGATTCCGCTCAAGCGTGTAAATAATTTATTTTTGATAGAAGCACGCATCGATACCGTTAAAGGGAATTTTATTTTTGATACCGGCGCTCCAAAATTGGTATTGAACAAAACCTATTTCAGGAGCGGTAAATTATTGGCAGGAACTTCATCATATGGTATCAGTGGTGGTGGTGAACAGGTGCTGCATCAGAATATTGACTCCCTGATAATTGATGATCTTTTTTTTACAGGGGTAGATGCTGATGTGGTTAATCTTGGTCATATTGAAAATGCAAAAGGTGTAAAAATATTGGGACTATTAGGTGCCAATCTTTTTACCGGGATGGAAATGGAAATTGACATTGAGCACGGAACCCTCACCGTTTATAAAATTAATATGGAAGGAAACAGGCTGTATGCAGATGACACAACCTCTGCGGTTGCAGATATCAATATGGAAATTGAAGTAGACAATAATATTATTTTTCTTGAAGCATCTGTGGCAGAAAAGAAATTGCGCTTTTGTTTGGATACAGGGGCAGAGATAAATGTATTGAGCAACACCGTAAATAATAAAGTGTTGAACCATTTTTCACTAACTAACAGAACATCATTGGGCGGATCCGGAAGTCAAAGCGTTAATGTACTGAACGGAAAACTGGATATGCTAATAATTGAGACAGATACCCTTCGCGAAATGCCTTTTGTTTTAACGGGGCTATCGCACCTGCAAATGGTTTATAACACGAATATAGACGGAATACTCGGCTACCAGTTCCTGGCAAAGGGAAGAGTAGTAATTAATGTTGAAAAAAGAAATTTATTGATGTATTTTTATAAAGAAGAAAACGAATGAAGCGATTTGTTTTATATCAGTTCACCATTCTGATTATCTCACTGATAATTCAACCTGTAAATACATTTACACAAAACACCGGTGATGTAATTCACGTGGAAAATAATCAATTGATAATCACACTTGATAAAAGAAACAAGGATGAATACAATAACCTGTTAATTTATTTTGGTTTGAATGAAGATAGTCTTTTTCAATTCGGTAATATCGGAGCACTTGGCAAGGAGGGGTGGACATTAATTAAAGTAGATAAAAACACTGCACTCATTGCAAAACCATTAAATGCCGATGCGCAAAAATTTAATTGGGGAAATCAGCCTATATTTTTCGATCAGGTACCACCTCCCGGTGAGCCAGGTTATCCGGGACCAGTTACATATGGCATTAATAATTTCAAAAAAACATCAACGGTATTCGAAAACGCGGATGGAAAAACGATTTTCTTTTTACGAGGATTTAAAAATTCTGCCAAAGTAATGTTGAGTGGAAATTTCAACAGGTGGTCGGAAAATGGAAATCCAATGCAAAAAACCGATAGCGGCTGGATAACAACAATGGACCTTGAACCGGGAAAATATTTTTATAAATTTATTATTGACGGTAATTGGAAATACGATGAAAATAATAGCCTGAAAGAACCCGATGGATACGGCAGTTACAACAGCACTTACTTTCGATACAATTATTCATTTCTGTTAAAGGGATTTAGCGAGAAAAAAAATGTAGTAGTTTCCGGAAGCTTTAATAACTGGAACGAACTGGAATTAAAAATGAAGCGATCGGCAGACGGATGGAAACTGGATGCTTATTTGGGTGAGGGTATGTATACTTATAAATTTATTGTTGATGGCGAATGGATGCTCGATCCTGAAAATAAAAATGTGCGGGATGATGGCACGGGAAATTTCAACAATTTTATTGGCCTGGGAGATGAGATTGTATTTAAATTGGATGGATATCCCGATGCAAAAAATGTTGTGTTAACCGGAACCTTTAACGGATGGAATACCAGCGAACTCAGGATGACAAAAACAGCAGACGGATGGCAAATTCCATTTGTATTGGCCCCGGGCAATTATGAATATAAATTTATTGTTGATGGGAAATGGATCACCGATCCTGATAATGATCTGAAACGCGTAGGTGAAGATCCAAATTCTGTATTAATAATTAAATCAAATTATACTTTCCTGCTGAATACATTCCCTGCTGCAAAGGAAGTTTTACTGAGTGGTGATTTTAATAACTGGGCCGAACCGGGATATGCGATGCTGCGATCTGATGCCGGCTGGTCGTTTCCCGTTTTTCTTATTACAGGGAAACACTTGTATAAATATATTGTTGATGGAAAATGGATAACTGATCCTACAAATCCTTTGTACGAAGAAAATGAATTTGGAACGGGAAATTCTGTATTGTGGATCGATACCCGCATTACTAAATAAAATTCATAAATTTTAAAATGATCATGCATTTTACTCACAGAAGAGAAACTCCTTTCTCATTATCTGCGTTCAATTAATAGTATGGATACAGATATAATTATTGTGGGGGCCGGGGCTGCAGGTTTAATGGCCGGTCGCGAATTAGCAAAAAAAGGTTATAAAATAATTTTACTTGAGGCCCGCGGTCATATAGGCGGAAGAATATATACGTTCAAAGAAAATGAATTTCCTGTTAAAGCAGAAACTGGCGCCGAATTTATTCATGGCAATTTGGAAACTACATTAAACCTCCTGAACGAAGGAGGAATTTCTTATTCTATTGCACGGGGAAAAATGTTCCGCGTAAAAAATGGAAAGATCAAAAAGGATAATGAATCCATGGAGTATTGGCGTGAAGTGGAAAGACAACTGAATGACCTGAAGGAGGATATAACGGTTGATGCATTCATTGATAAATTTTTTTCGGGGACTCAATATTTAACCATCAGCAATTCTATTAAAGGATTTGTGGAAGGGTTTGATTCAGCCGAAACAAAATTTGCCAGCACATTTGCATTTAAAAGAGAATGGCTGGGCAATGGGGAGGAAGACCAATACCGCGTGGAAGGCGGCTACAGCAAATTGGTGCAATTTCTTGCTGACGAGATAAATAAAAATGCCGGCACAATATTTTTATCGCAGGTGGCAAAAGAAATCAACTGGTCGAATAACAATGTTATTATTACTACAAACAATAATGAAAAACACAAGGCAAAAAAAGTCATAATAACCGTTCCTCCGCCAATTTTATTAAATGAAGGAGCCGGGCAGATCAGGTTTGTTCCTCCCATTGATAATAAAATAAATGCGATTCAACAATTAGGTTTTGGAGAAGTGATAAAGATCCTCCTTTATTTTAAGGGCCCATTCTGGGAAGAGCATCAATTAAAATTACGGAAGATGGGTTTTTTATTTACTGAAGAGCAAATTCCAACGTGGTGGACACAGCATCCGGAGCATTCAGGATTATTAACCGGCTGGCTGGCCGGCCCTAAAGCAGCAGCAATAAAAAATGAGCCTGATGAAAAAATAATGCAACTGGCAATATTATCATTAACAAATACTTTTGAATTCTCAGAGTCTTATATCCAGGATCAATTGCTCGATAAAAAGATCTGCAACTGGAGCAACGATCCTTTTACGATGGGTGCATATGCATATGAAACCCTCACCAGTAAAAACGCAAGAAATATTTTAATGGAACCTGTGGAGGCTACAATTTATTTTGCCGGCGATGCATTGTATAACGGCGATTCAATGGGAACTGTTGAAGCGGCATTAGTAAGTGGGAAAAATGTTGCTGAAAAGGTTGAGCAAGGTTAGCCAGGTTGTGTAAAATTTTACTGCATGCCGATAACTGAGACTGAATTAAAAAATTAAAAAAGTTACGAGTGACGATTGGAACAACCAAAACTTACTTCTTACTTCCTACTTCTTACTTCCTACTTCTTACTTCTTACTTATTCCTCACTCCTCATTCCTTAAATAAGTTACGAGTGACGAAACACGAATTACGAGTTACGAATGAATT
>JBIOHA010000267.1:0-4031 GCA_044448625.1 Chitinophagales bacterium
GAATAATACATCCCTGATTCATGGGTTTATAAACTATACTTCTTCATTTTCATATAATGATGAAAAGGTTACGGCAACATATGCATTCGAGTTGAATAAATCCACTTTAGATGTTTCGGAGTTTGCGACTTTCTCGGAAGTAGTTGGAAAAATAAATGAGGGAATTGAAAGGATCGTGTTTGTAAAAAAGTAATTAAAGCCAAAATTCAATCTATTAATTGAAATTTCCATCATCTTTGATAAACTGAAATAGAATCAGCAGTCCTCAAAAAAACATTTTCACCCCTGATATTTATTTGCAGCGTATTTTTTTCCGGTGATTGGATCTCTACCAGGTTTGCTGTTTCGATGCTGAAAATAAAAACTCTGTCGCCATCAGTTATAATTAAATGATCGCCGGTTACCTGGTTTATTTTGGCGGGCAATGCAGGCAAATTAATTACAAGGTTAGAATAAGTATCAAAAATCAGTATTCCGTTTGAATCAGTATCGAAGTAGAGTGCATCGTCAGCGGCAAAGATGTTTGGTGATCTTATTCCAAACTCAAACAATTGATCAAACGGCTCACTCTGAGCGATGATGTTGCCCGTTTCATCCAGCTTGAATAATTTACGTGAAAGATCATCATATATCCATATATGATCGCTTTCACTTTCTTTGCACACTGCGGCGGGCTGATAAAAAACAGTATTGAAATTATTGAACCTGATCACAGATAATTCGGCAAGTTTATTATCCAGTAAAACAACCGAGTTATAGTCGGGATAAAATACCAATACCTTCATCGCATTGGATGCATCAATTAAAGTTGGACGCCCCAGGTTTTTGTTGCTGTAGGTGATAAAAGTTGTGTCGGTATTATTTCCATTGTATCCTCCTGAAAATTTAATGATCTCATTTTTATCATTAATAAAATAAATATTCCCGAGGTTATCCGTTGTAAAAAAACTGGTCTTCACATCAAGCTTCAATACAATTGAATCGCCCGCCCTTGAGTTGAGTGCACATGTGATCAATAATATCAGCAGGCTATTTTTCAAAATATTTCAGTTCACAGGTTGTACCGTCGAACACGGCGTACGTATTATGCGATATCCAGTCGCCCAAATTGATGAACGTGGAGTTTTCGCCTATTGGTATCTGCAATGCGATATGGCGGTGTCCGAAAATAAAATAATCTATTTGTTCTTTTTTAAGGAGTTCTTTCGCAAACATGATCTGCCATTCTTTATCCTCACCTAAAAACTTTTCTTCTTCATTGGCGTGTCGGCTGCTACTTGAAAAATAGCGTGCTGCTTTGAATGCAAGAAATGGATGCAGCAATGAATATAAGAACTGTGCAAACCGGTTCTTAAATACTTTCTTCATAAACTTAAATCCTTTATCGCCGGGACCAATACCATCGCCATGGCCGACGTAAAATTTTTTCCCGTTCGATTCAAATTGTATTGGTTCATGATGCACGGGAATATTTAATTCTTCTTCAAAATAGCCAAACATCCAGAGATCGTGGTTGCCGGTAAATATCTGGATATCAATTCCCTCATCTTTTAAATTGGCGAGCTTTCCAAGCAGGCGCACATGACCCTTGGGAACAACATATTTATATTCAAACCAAAAATCAAAAAGATCACCGACAAGAATAATTTTTTCGGCATCATGTTTAACGGATTCCAGCCAGCGCACAATTTTTTTTTCTCTTTCAAGACTGGAAGCATGATCGGGAATGCCGAGATGGAAATCGGAAGCGAAATAAATTTTTTTATTTTCCATCCAATCCTTCAATTGGCCAGTTATCAATCAGGAATACATACACTTCTTTTGGTCCGTGCGCACCCAATACCAAAGTTTTTTCAATATCTGCAGTGCGGCTCGGGCCCGTATTTAAATTTACAAGAGAAGGAAAATTGCCGTCGTATTTTTTTCTTATCATCGCAAAGCCGTCATGAATATCTAGTACTAATTGTTTGGTGGATGCAATAACAATATTTATGGGGGGAAATATAGGTAAACATCTTCCGCTTGCCTGGCGACTTGAAATAACTATCGATCCTGTTCTCGCAATCAATGCCTCGCATAACATGACGCCCGCATCAGCCACCTTCATGTTTTCATCCGACTCGTAATTAATAAACTGGTTCCTGTCGAATAACTCGTGCAGTTTGGGCTCGGGACAAACAATATGCGCCCAGCCTTTTTGCAGCGCAAGTTCTTTTAAGGTGATGACACATTCCTTTTCATTCTCGCAAAAAACAAACTGCCCCGACACCTCATTAAATGCTTCGGCAAATAATATTTCCAACGGTTCGTTCCCGATATTATAAATAGCATCATTGGTGGTTTCGAGATTGGGATAAGGTTGTTTTGTTTGTTGCAGCAATGCATCGCGAATGCTGCTGAGCATTTTTTCTTTGGCTGATAAATTTTTTGCCATAACCGGTAGATGTTTTTGCGACCTTATGAATTAAAAAAAGGTGAAACCAGGTCGATCAAAATTAATGAAAAATTCAATAGGAGAATTTCTGGGACATATTCATTTAAAAGGAGTCTGAAAAAAGGGTCTAAAAGGTGGCTAAGCCATGGTAGTATTTAATGTAAATTAGTTTAAAGAAATCTTTTTGGTGAGTTTATTTTTCCCATCAGTTAGCTCCACAACATACACACCTCTTGCCTCGATCAATTCTATCTGATCGAATTGATTTTTTATTTCGTTTGAATAAACAATTTTTCCGGAGAGGTCGTAAATACGAATTATGGGACTATCAAATGATTCGTTTAAATTTATATAAACTGAATTATTAAAACTGTAAATACTAGCATTTAGCGAATTAAATTCGTTGATCCCAATGGATGTATCGCCAATTATATCGCCTGCTTTAATACTAGTTTCACATTTCGATTCATAGGCGTAATCATGAATTATTAATTTCTTACTTGAATCAGCAGTCGTGCAACGTATCCAACCATAGTGTCTGCATTCATTGTCATCCCAAAATCTTACCCCTAGGTAGCCACTATCAATATTTGGCGACCAAAAAGCTGGTTCGTAATTCCAATCTCCATCACTTTCTGAAAAGCCCCATGCCATAAGTTGGAATCCCCAATATTGAAAACTTAATCCTGAATTAATCATGTCGCCCGAGCCCATTGCATATGGAAAGTATGTCGTCCCACCACCCGCACCATGCGTGGCGATTTCTCCTGCAATCTCATTTGATATAAACTCGGGGCCTGCCCAAATTCTATGTCTGTTTAATATAAAAGTAAACGAAGTGGTTTCATATTCATAGGTTCCTGATGTTTTTAAAAATGCAAAATCAAGCGTTCCATTATTGTCCATATCAATTCCTGCCGTTTCCCCATCGAATTGAATTTCAATATCAGGATCAATATCGGTATAAACTGCTTGAGCACATAAATTATTCCCCATTACAAGAAATACTCCTGCCATGCCGGAATATTTCTGAATTGAAAATTTTTTGTTTATCATCATTCGATCTTAATCAGTTTTTTAATGACATTAAATGATTTCTCCATGTTACTTATTGATACAAAATATACGCCTGAAGTAATTTTTGAAATATCGATGGGCATGTTTTGACTTGTTACAATATGGGAAAGCATAACTCCATTAACATCAAAAATATCTACCACAAATTCATTTATTCGTTACAGGGTAAAATCTGTCTAAGATAGAAAAGAATTTCTTAGCAGGGTTCGGCCTGCCTTTTAAATAAACATACCGGGCCAACCCTGCGTTGTGCGAACGTTCAATTTTTCGTAGTAACTGGTGAAACTTATTAATAAAAATGGCCAAACCAAATCATATTTAATTATCAACCTGGCAGAACACTGTAGTATTCAAGAAAGCTGGTAACCGGATATATACCCTGCTTTTCGGTTAAATAAAATCCCGCAGAGCTATGCAGATAATCTTCTGGCTGAGGTACTAATCCTGCTTTAACAGGGTTCCAGTGTATGTAATTGAGTTTTTGTTGAATAAAATTTGAATCATAACATCGCTTGCAATC
>JBIOHA010000268.1:0-4031 GCA_044448625.1 Chitinophagales bacterium
GACATCATGTTCATGAAAAGCACCCGCAATAAAGTCCTCGACGAAGAGGAGATATCTTTTATCGCGCTCGGCAGCAAGGTAGTCTGGATTGGGCTTATCATAATAATTATTTCAGGAATAAACCATTCCTCTTAAAATTATTAATTGGTTTAGATAAAGTTTTTAGAGGGATAGGTTTTTTATCAGGCATTTCAGATCATTACATCGTTGAATTGCGGAGAAAATAATACATTGGTTAAATATTATTTTTTGTTCCAAATAATTACATCTGTGTACATCTGTGCCATCCGTGGCAAATTATCCGTGTCAATTATCGGAGCGAAACAATTTCCGTGTTTAAAAATACAAGATGAAGTAGGAGACGCACCGAAAACGAGTAACAGGTTTTTGCGTGGCAAATTCTGTAATTTTACTTTGTGAACCTTCTCCTCACCCATGGCTATTTTATTGCTGAAGATCTGAAAGAACAGCAGATCATGAAACCCTATGTGCCGCTGGGAATATTATACATATCAGCATTCCTCGAAAAAAATGGTATTGAGAATGTCATCTTCGATACTACCTTTTCCACTTTCGATGCTTTAAAAGAAAATATTGTTCAAGAGCAGCCAAAATATATCGGCATATATGTCAACCTCATGACCAAAGTGAATGTGCTGAAAATAATTTCGTTTATTAAAAATTCCGACGAATTAAAAAATACCACCATTATTCTTGGCGGTCCCGAAGTGAGAAATCACGCTGAAAAATTTTTAAGCTATGGAGCTGATTTTATTGTTGTTGGCGAAGGCGAAGAAACCATGCTTGAATTGATCTGGAAATTAAATCAGGGGAAAAACGAGGAATTGACCCTCGTTAATGGAATTCGTTTCAAAGATGCATCCGGAAAAATAATTGCTACCCCGGAGCGAATAAAAATAAAAGATATTGATGCACTGCCATTGCCCGCCCGAAATAAAGTTGATCTTTTTAAATACCTCGAAGCATGGAAAAAATACCACGGAAAAAATGCGATATCGATTTCTACCATGCGTGGATGCCCATACACCTGTAAGTGGTGCAGCAGGGCGGTGTACGGTTTGAGTTACAGAAGAAGAAGTGCCGAAAAAGTAGTGGAAGAGATCATACATATTCAAAAAAATTACGCTCCCGACACGCTCTGGTTTGTAGATGATGTATTTACCATCAGCCATAAATGGCTGGAAGAATTTGCCGGAGAAATAAAAAGACAATATGTTTCTGTAAATTACGAATGCATTACAAGAGCCGACAGGTTGAATGAAGATGCATTCAGGTTATTAAAAGAAAGCGGGTGTTTCAGGGTTTGGATAGGTGCAGAAAGCGGATCACAAAAAATAATTGACGCCATGGATAGACGTGTTGATGTTAACCAGGTGCGGGAAATGATCCAAATGGCTAAAAAATTTAATATTGAAGCAGGCACCTTTATTATGTTGGGATATCCCGGTGAAACGGAAGAGGATATTGAAGAAACAATCCATCATCTCAAAACATCCGACCCTGATCATTTCACAATTACAGTTGCATATCCCATCAAAGGCACGGAATTATATGAAGAAGTGGAAACGGGATTTATTGATCAGTTGCCCTGGGAAAATTCTACCGACAGGGATATTAAATTTAAAAGAACCTATCCTGAAAAATATTATGCTTATGCAGTGAGAAGGGTGGTGAATGAGGTAAATTATTATAAAAGGTCGTCGGTAGTGCATAAACTCAAATCATTGGCAGCTAAAGCAGGAATGTGGTATATCAGAACCATTAAAACATGAAAAAAGTATTGATAATCACCCCAGGCTTTCCGGAAAACGAAGAAGACACTTCATGTTTACCATATATCCAGGATTTTGTTCTCGCCCTGAGTGAAAAACTGGGAAAAGAAAATATTAAAATAATTTGCACACAATATCCCTATCACCAAAATAATTATCGCTGGAATGGAATTGAAATATTTCCGGCAGGGGGAAAAAACAAAAAAGGTATCTATTATTTTTTTACCCTGCGTCGCAGTATTAAAAAAATAACAGCGCTGCTAAAACTGGACGATTATATTATCCATGCATTTTGGATGGGTGAAGCAGCATTTCTCGGAAGCAATGCGTTGAAAAAATTTTCAAGTCGCCTTGTTGTTACTTTAATGGGGCAGGATGTAAAACCCGGCAATAAAACTTTCTCCTTTATCGATTTCGACAAAACAACATTCGTCAGCTTAAGCAAATTTCAGGATGATATATTCTTTCAATCCTACCATAAGCATGCTGATCACTTAATTCCAATGCCGATACCAGTAATTGATCCCTTATCCTTAAACGGTGAAAGACCAAACGATATATTATTCGTTGGCTCATTTATTCCGGTAAAACAGCCGGAGCAATTTGTTTCTATCATCCACGAGTTAAAGCGTGACTTCCCCAACATTAAAGCAACCATGGTGGGTGGAGGATACTTACAGGATAAACTGGAGCGGCTTATCGTTGATCAAAATTTATCCGGACAAATAACGATCAAAGGAAACGTGAGCAGGGCGGAAGTATTTGATTTGATGAAAAGGTCGAAGCTATTGATCCATACCTCGTCGTTTGAAGGACAATGTCTTGTATACACCGAGGCACTTGCACATGGCATGTATGCGATGAGTTATAACGTAGGCCGTGTGGAACCAACTGATAAACATATTGTTTGCAATACAGAGCAGGAAATATTGATCGCTGCATATAAATTGCTGAACAGTCAGCTTAATTTTGACCAACAGCTATTTACACCGATTGATGAAATTGTGGACCGCTATATTCAAATTTATAATACAACAGAATTAAATTGAGCCTCATTAAAGGAATAATAATATTTAATCCGCGAGCTGCTGACTATAAACCGAGGCTGCCCAATTCCATTTTGTCGGTAGCTGCTTCTATTCACGGAAAATATAAATATGTATTTGTGGATGGAAATATGGAAAGCGATCCTTACCGGAAAATTTCCGAATATCTCGATTCAGGAGAGTATGATGTTTTTGCCTGCAGTGTAATGCCGGGCCCTCAATTAAAACAGGCGATACCATTTTCAAAAAAAATAAAATTAAATTATCCGGAAACTAAAATAATATGGGGCGGATATTTTGCCAGCAACCAAAGCAGCGTGGTCATGCATTCAGGCTTTGTTGATTATATTGTTTACGGCCCAGGTGATCATGCATTTCCAAAACTCCTTAACTCCATCGAAAATAATTTGCCGGTTGAATTAATTCCCAACCTCATTTTCCGGAATAACGAAAATAAAATAATCAAGAATCATAAAGATGAACTCTATGATCAGGATACATTGCCTGCATTGCCGTATTTACACCTCGATACCTTTTATCCGATTCGAAAATATTTAGGTGCCACCTGTCTTGGAGAAAAAACAATTGCGTATCACAGCAGTATCGGTTGTCCGTTTACCTGTGCCTTTTGTGGTATTGTTCCAATTTACAACGCACGCTGGAAAGGAAGATCGGCACAATTAATTTATGATGATATTAAATACCTGAAGGATAATTTCGGTGGGGATGCCATTGAATTTCACGATAATAATTTTTTCGTTTCTGAAAAAAGAACGGTGGAGTTTTCGCACCTCATAAAAAAAGAAAATATGAAATGGTGGGGTGAGGGAAGAATTGATACGATAGATAAATACAGCGACGACAATTTAAAATTAATGTACGATGCGGGTTGTAAAATGATATTTTTTGGCGCTGAGACCGGCAATGATGCCATCCTGAAAATTATGGATAAAGGCGGGACACAAACCGGCGAACAGATAAAAAAATTTGCCGCCCGTTTAAAGAACATCGGCATTATACCCGAATACTCATTTGTTTTGGGAACACCCGGCGCAAGTGAAGAAGAAACAAATAAACAAATTGACGAAGACATCAATTTTATCCGCACCATAAAAGAGATCAACCCCACCACCGAAATTATAATTTATGTTTATTCACCGGTGCCAACAGAAGGCAGTGAGCTATATAATGC
>JBIOHA010000269.1:0-4029 GCA_044448625.1 Chitinophagales bacterium
ATGCAAATGTATAATGGTGCATTAATGTATTGGCCGGGTGGAGGATATGAAAGCTGGTGGGGAACGATTTACGCCACACATTTTTTGATGGAAGCGAAAAAGGCCGGCTATGATGTTGACCAGTTCGTATTGAATAAGTCGTACGGGTACATGAAAAGTATGCTGAAGCAAAAGAAAACATTTGTGTATTACTACAATAGCAATCTCAGTAAAGAAATGGCGTCGAAAGAAGTATTTTATTCGATGTATGTTTTAGCTCTTGCCGGAAAAGCCGAAATATCAACAATGAATTATTATAAGGCCAATTTATCGATGGTGCCTTTGGATGGAAAATACCTGCTTGCAATGAGTTATCTCGTGGCCGGCGACAGAAAGAGTTATGATAAATTATTGCCTTCGGAGTTTTCGGGTGAAGAATCCAAACAGGTTTTTGGAGGAAGTTTTTATTCTCCGATCCGCGACCGGGCGATCGCATTGAATTGTTTACTTGAAGCCGATCCGGAAAATCAGCAGATTGGCATACTTGCACAACAATTATCGGAGATGATGAAGAACCGTTACTATTTAAATACGCAGGAACGTTCGTTTGCTTTTCTTGCCTTTGGTAAACTGGCAAGAAAAACAAAGGATTCCAATATTACAGCAACAGTAAAAGCTGACGGAAACGAGATAGCAAAATTTACGGGCAAAGATCTACTGATCGATGATAAATCGCTGATCAACAAAAATATTTCACTCGAAACAACCGGCAGCGGCCCACTGTTTTATTTCTGGGCAACGCAGGGTGTTACCAGCGACGGATCATTTAAGCAGGAAGACAGTTATTTGCGTGTAAGAAAAACTTTTTACGACCGATGGGGGAATTCGATCGACCTGAAAAAAATTAAACAAAACGATCTTGTGATCGTAAAGATCGGCCTGGAAAGTTCATCAGGAGCATACGTTGAGAACGTTGTAATTACCGATATTCTACCTGCGGGATTTGAAATTGAAAACGACAGGTTGCGTGCAACGGCAAGCTTAACATGGATCAAAGACCAAACTTCGCCGCAACATGAAGATATCCGCGACGATCGCATTAATATTTACACCTACGCCAGTTCAACTTTAAAAAATTATTATTATACGGTGAGAGCGGTTTCACCGGGTACATATAAAATGGGGCCGGTAATGGCTGATGCTATGTATAATGAAGAATACCATAGTTATAATGGCGCAGGCATCGTGAAAATATCCAGATAAAAATAATTCTGCAACCAGTGGGCAAAATAACTGGTTGCAGAATTTAATTTTGAGTAGTTAATTTTTAATATTTGATTCGCACAGCACTCCTGAATTCTTCAGGCAATAAAATTTCGCTGCCGTCTTCATCGTAGAATTTTAAATTATATTCACCTCTGTCGAGCTGCTCATTGAGATCGGTATGTTTATTCAATACATCTGTTTCTTCGAATAAAACTTTACCATTTGAATCGGTAACAACAACTTTTACAACACTATGGCCGGCGAGTACCCTTTTTAATTTTGCCATTTTATTTGTGCCGTTTACGATCCATGCCGGTGCATTGGGATCTATATAATTTTCTGCCGATGTATCATTTTTAGAAATGTTTTGCTCAATGCTGGCAACGGAAAGATCGCTGTTCACAACAAAATCTGCAGCGAAAGCACGACTCTGTTCATCTGAAATTACATATTTATAATTACCGGCCTCATTTAATTCAATTTTATAATCACCAGTAATATGTTCACTCTCCCTGTTATAAACTACAGTTGAATCTTTTAAAATTGTTATCCTGAAATCATCGCTGATATCACCATAGGAAATTTTATTGATCACACTGTTATTGACCATTATATTCATGTATTCCGGTTCTCCCAACTGAATAACTTCACCCGGGGTTTCCATAAACCATAATTGTGAAACAGGGTCTGTTCGCCAGAAATCGATGAGGTCTTTCGATACTTTTTTAATACCCTCCTGGCTGGGGTGAATACCATCGCCAACAAGTAAATCGGGTGTCCATGTATACCCATCTTTTCTTGGTTTCTCTCCCTGGGTCCAGAAATAAGGCCCCCATAAAATTAATGGCGCTACAGCATTTTCACCTTTATAATTTAATTGCTTATCACCATCAATTTGTTTTTCAATTAGCCACTTGCAAACCCATCCATTAATATATGCTCTTGGTTCGCGGTGTTTATCTTTTGCCTCTGCCGGCATAAAGGCTGTTGTATGCCTTCCGCATACATAAAATAATTTTAAATTCGGATAATGTTCTTTAGAGAACCGTGCGATATAAATAAAATCATCCAAAAGATCTTTTCCTCTTTGATCAATGTCAGCCGATTTATTTCTTAAATTATCTTCCTCTATCCATAATACCTGCACCTGGTTAAGCGACATGCCGGCAGAAGTTATTCGCTGATCAACCTGTGCCCAGAAATTAGCAGCAGGGTCCATTATTTTGCTGAGGTCCTGCCCGCCAATACCGCAATTAATATATCGAACCGCAGGGTCAATACCGGGAGTTTCAGGCACCATTTCCTGCAGCCCTTTTCCAAACATTGCCACTGTTGAAGCACCTAAACCAATTAATCCTATTTTTCCCGAAGGATCAGGTTCGCCAGCTTTATTCAATGGCTGGATCGAATTGGCCATCTCAACAGCATCATTATAAAAAGCAGGCGGCATTTCGTTGCTGCCATTAGGATATAAACCACCTTCGTGATTCATAAATTTTTCAGCCCCCAGTTCATCAATTGGGATAAGTTTGTCTACTTCCGAACTTTGCGCCCGGAGGTTCATGGAGATGAATCCTGTAAACAATGTCAGAATAATAATTCGTGTCATAAATTGGGATTTATTTTAACCCGCCGGATAATACCGGCAGAATGGTTCAAGATTTTACAAATATCATACCTTTAAACCTATTATTTTCGTTTTAAAACCTGTCTGCCGACATGATGATGAATTTCTCCCTTTTCAACTTAACCATACTATGTTTTTTTACTTCTTTTTCAATAAAAGTTACCGGGCAGAATATGCTTGGATATATAGATCCGCAGGGCGATTTTTATGTGAATGACGGAGGCAAGATCATCCACCTCGAACATCTCAGGATATCTTCCGCTCAGCCGGCGGCAAACAGCGTGGCATATATTTCAGGCACCGGCAACCTCACCTATTATTCCAATCACGAAATTAAAAAGCTCGATATTTCATTTCCTACCTTTTATAAAAATACCAACCTCTATTTATACTATAGCACTGGCGGAAGTTTTTCACTTTACGACGGCAAGGAAAGAAAATACCTCGGCTATATTCAAAACGACCCATTTGCATTTGGCGACAGCATTGCAGCATTTCATGATTATGCCGAATATTTTTATGCGTTCCAGGGAAGCAGGTTCATCGAACTTGAACAACGTGCAGCTAAAAAAGTAATTGCAGGAGATAATATCATTGCTTATGTCAATCACATAGATCAGTTTAAAATATTTTACGATGGTTTAAAACACGACATCGATGATTATATACCGGTGAATATTCAAGCAGGCGCAAATACCGTTGCTTATATCGACAATTATAATTATCTGAAGGTATTTTATAAAGGAGAAATTTTTGAGTTGTTCAATCTCCCTGAGATCAATTGTCTTGAAATTCCGGGGGGAGTAAATGATGATATGCTTCCTGAATATTGCAATGCTGAAATTGTATATGATTTCGAAACTGCAATACCAGTGTTCAGTACAGGTGATGACATTGTTGCATATATCGATGACCAGGGAAGGTTTCAGGTTTTTTATGATGGGAAAATAATTGTTTTGGAGCAACAGCCGCCTGAACATTATGAGGTGATAGATAACATTTTATGGTATATCGACAATAATAATTATTTCAAAGTTTTTAACAAGGGGGAACTTTCGGTGGTTGAAACATTTTACCCGGAAAGAATAAAAGCAGATAAAGATGTTGTAGCTTATCTCGACCTCGACAAAAGGCTTAAAGCATTTTATAATGAAGAA
>JBIOHA010000270.1:0-4024 GCA_044448625.1 Chitinophagales bacterium
CAGAACTCAGAACCCAGAACACGCTACCCACCACTAACCCTTTCAATCAATCTGCTACATTGAGAGCCTCACTTTGAGTGAGACCCTCAATTACACTTATGAGCCCACTGCCAACTGGTTCACTAACTGAAAACGCCATTTCGCATTGTATTTAATTGATTTCGCACTATACGGGTTGCATTAAAGCAATCTTTTGCATAACATTGAAATACTAAACACTTCTTATTATAATCTTCAACCATTATGAAAATCACTAATCAACTTCTTTCGTCATTAATTTTGAAACAATTAATTACAATAGCACTCGTAGCTACCTACTGCATGCTGCCAATTGCCAACTGTTTTTCTCAGGCGCCCGAAATTGAATGGCAAAACACAATTGGCGGTTTTTTCGACGACGACCTGTACGAAATTGAACAAACAACCGATGGAGGCTTTATTTTGGGTGGCGATGCTTATGAAGGGAGTAATACCTATGATATCACGGATATTTCAAATGGATTGTTTGATTATTGGATCGTAAAAACCGACGCGAACGGAGACATCACCTGGCAAAATTTGATCGGTGGCGGACAAAATGATAATATCCAGGCATTGCATCAAACTGCTGATGGAGGTTATATTGCCGGAGGATATTCAAGGTCGAATATTTCAGGAGATAAAACAGAAAATCATCTCGGTATTGCTGATTACTGGATCGTAAAATTAAATGCAACGGGTGCAGTAATTTGGGATAAAACTTTTGGCGGACTTGGTGGTGATTATTTATGTGATATTATTCAAACCAGCGATGGCGGATATTTTGTCGGTGGCTATTCTGATTCAGGAATATCAGGCGATAAATCTGAAGGCACAATGGGCGCAACAGATTATTGGGTATTAAAACTGGATGCCTCGGGAAATATTGTTTGGCAAAATACCATCGGCGGAAATTTGACGGATAATTTATTTTGTTTGGCACAAACAACAGACGGGGGATATATTTTGGGAGGAGATTCTTATACGGGTATCAACGGCGATAAAACAGAATCTTTAATTGGTGTTTACGATATATGGATGGTTAAATTAAATTCAACAGGAAGTATCATATGGCAAAATACCATTGGTGGAAATTTGTCTGATGAAGTTAATTCGCTCCAGTTAACACCTGATGGCGGATATATTTTGATCGGCTCTTCCACTTCAAATATTTCAGGAGATAAAACGGAAAACAGTATAGGCGGTTTTGATTATTGGGTGATTAAATTAAACAGCAGCGGAAATATTATATGGCAAAATACGATCGGCGGATCGCTTGAAGACCTGGCATATTCAATTGATCAAACCATGGATGAGGGATATGTGATCGGGGGTGAATCAAATTCGAGTATTAGCGGTGACAAAACTGAATTTAAGGCGGGCCTGTATGATTATTGGGTAGTTAAAATAAATTCTAGCGGAATTATCGAATGGGATAATACTATCGGCGGATGGTTAACCGATGATTTTAATTATTCTGATATTATTCAAACTGCAGATGGTGGATTTTTAATTGGCGGTGACAGCAGTTCGCCAGAAAGCGGTGATAAAACCGAGGACTCGGAGGACACAGATTTTTGGGTGGTTAAACTAATGGCCGATGCATGTAATCCACCTTCGGGTATTTATTCAGATAATATAACAACAAATAGTGCGAAGCTTCATTGGAATGCAATGAGCGGAGCTGAAAAATACAAGATCAATTACAGGCCCATTGGTGGTGGCGCCTGGCTGAAAAAAAATTCACTTACCAACGTAAAAACCATCACCGGCTTAATGCCTAATACAACTTATGAGTATAAAATTAGATCTGTTTGCGCAGCGGGCTTAAGTGCTTTTTCATCTATTTATAATTTTACGACACTGCCATTAAAAGAAGAAGCAATTGAAGATATATTTCATTTTACTATCTACCCAAATCCATCAGCAGAAAATATAACCATCAGCCTCAACAATCTCGCACTCACCACTCACAACTGCCCACTCACCATCACGGATTTGTCTGGGAAAACATTATCCGAAATAAACATTAAATCACCAGAAACAGAAATTGATGTTTCAGATTATGCAAGTGGAATTTATTTTGTGAGAATAATTATTGAAGGCGAGCGGGTGGTGAAAAAAATAATTATTGAATGATAAACCAAGCATTTCGGTCGGTGGGGACACCGACCGATAAGATCAAACGTTGACAAAAAAATAATGTATTCAGAAATTGTTAGTCGAGAGAACAGTGGGCAGTTGGCAGTAGGCAGTAGGTAGTAGGCATACTCTAAACGTAATATACAAACACACTATACTCCTATATACATTAACACTTGAACACTTAACACATTCCTACATATACACCTATACACCTATGCACCTATACACCTATGCACCTATACACCTATACACCTATACACTCACCAAAAAAAAAATGAGTAAAATTCAACAAAATTGAATCCACCTCAACTCTTAAACACATTAACACGTGAACACTTTAACACATCTACACCTATACACATCTACACATCTACACATCTACACATCCCCTCACCATTCTCCATCCGCCGTCCAGTGAAACTCATCTCTTAACGCCGGCATATTTTCATAATTAATGCTTTTTGCTCTCAACCATATCATTGATGTATCTCCCGGATATTCCATTGTTAATATGCTATCCTTTTTGTCATAATAAAAAAACAGAGAGCGTGTTTGTTCATTATAGTCTGTTGCGAATAACTTTTGATTTTCAAAATCAATCACCAATCTAAAATCATACATTTGGTCATCCGGGTATTCGAAAATGATATATCCATCAGGGTGAATGAATATATTTTTAATAGGATGAGCTGATTGCGGTAATATCGAATCGCTGGATTTTGCCTCAAATACTTTATACCCTCCGTCGTAATAATGTTGTCTTGTAAATTGTTTATCATATACCCCCGATTTTAATTTTGGGTAAAATACTTCCAGGCTGATTAAACCCAATAACAAAAAATATGTGGTGATGCGAACAGAATGGTTTTTTATTATTGGTTGAATTTCCGGGGTTTTAGTAAGGTCAACGGCAGGCCTGTTGAACAAAGCCTGGATAAGGTATGCGAAATACGACTCAAGCAATAATAGCGTGAGCAATAAAAGAAATATCGAAAACACCTTTACCGATATGTCAAATCCAAAATTGATGATTACAATGTTTAATAAAATACCTGTTGAAATTAATAACCCAGGCAATCTTGTTTTCCTGATGAGGAGCATCAAACCGCTAATTATTTCAATTATGCCCATTGATAAATTATAGAATTTCGACGTGCCGGTTGTGCTCCAGTAAAGTATATCCTTGCTCATATCTCCAAACCTTGTATAAAGCAGGTTTGGCTCGGGTGAAGGAAATTGATCCATGAATATTTTATCCGCTCCATATTTGATCAGTATCGTGCTGAGGTAAAAAATTGATATCGTTCTAATAATACTGAAATACTTTTCAGGCTTAGCGAAAAATTTAATGATTGCAATAGTCAATAAAAATGAAAGCAGAATCAATATGATCAATAATGCGAATAAACTGGTTGAATCTGAATAAACAGATGTATCCGTAATTTCCGTATGGAATATTTTTTTAACAACCATGCCGATCGGATCACCAAACAGGAGATCTGTTATCTGTATCTGCCATGGGAATAAATAAAAACTAAAGGGAATGAAAACTATGCATAAGATGGTAAGTGTATGAAAATAGCAGTAGAATATTTTTTTCATTTTAAGCGAATCGCGACAGCTTCTTAACTTTTAATTCTGATTTACGAAATTACTTTTTGTCTTTGAATAGATCTCAATTGAAAAACCTAAAAGTAAAGAAATAAGTACCAAGATCATCGCCATAAGAGGAAGGGATGGCAAATTCCCTCCGGGAGAATTTCCGTCGCCGGGAATTATAACGGGTGCGAAATTATTTTCTTTTGTTTTATCTTTGTCAGCTTCATCCCGCTCAAATCCAATATATTTTACGGTATCTGTA
>JBIOHA010000271.1:0-4022 GCA_044448625.1 Chitinophagales bacterium
AAATCCCTGATGATAAATTATTATGCGCAGCATCCTCTGGAATTGAAATTGTTTCATTTATATTTCCGGTTGATGAATTTAGGTTTTGGGAATAGATGAGTTGGCCAAGGGGGTTGTATACTTCCATCCAGGTGTTATTTGTTTCACACAGAGCGCACAGAGGCCGCAGAGCATTAATTGTAAATGTTCCGTTATTTGGGTTCGGGTAAATTGAAAATGCTTCTTCATTACTAATTAATTCTTCACCTTCTTTACAAGGAACAGTTACAGTTATCGTATTCGAATTCTTAAAACAACCACTTGCTGTTTTGGTAACCCTGCATTTATAATTACCGGCAGTTGTAGCAATATAATTTGTGGATGTTGCGCCAGCAATTGCGCTTGCGCCTTTATACCATTGATAAGTACTGCCAGCAACTGCTGCTTCGGTTAATGTTACACTTCCTCCTGCACAAAATGTTGTTGCTCCGCCGGCAGTAATTGATGCTGTAGGGTTTTTATTTACTGTAACATGAATTATTGTTGACGTTGCAGTACCACATGGACTAGTTGTAACTGCAGTATAATCACCGGTTTTATTTACGGAATAATTGGATGATGTTGCACCTGCGATATTTGTTCCGTTCTTTTTCCATTGGACTGATGCTCCTGAAAATATTGCAGATAATAAAACGGTATTTCCCTGGCAGAAAGTTGTTGGGCCGGCGGCGGAAATATTTATTGTTTCGATCACATCGTCATCGATTAAACCGTTGCAATTATCATCAAGTGCATTACACTCTTCGGTTATTGGAAAGCATTCCGGTGCAAGTTTTACAATCCAGTAATCATTATCCTTTTCCAGACTATTATATTCGGTTATCTCATATCCGAAGGATATTCTTCTCACTTTACCTGCTCCATTTTCGGTTTTGTCTGATGATACCAATGACCTTGATGAACCAGCCAAAAGAAAACCGCCGTCAGGAGTCGTGAGCAACCCGGACAATTGATCATCAAAATTTCCACCAATAGTACTCTGCCAGATAATTTCACCAACATCATTGGTTCTTACAATCCAATAATCAAGGCTGGAAAATGTATAATAATTTGTACTTAAATAATCAGGAATTGCGCTTTCGCTTTTATCGCCGGAAATTGTTGCATCAGAAAAACCTCCGATCAAAAATCCGCCGTCACTTAATTCAATGGCGTTCGTTGAATAATCTGAGTTATCACCACCAATCGTATTTTGCCAGGTGATGTTGCCCAATCCATCCAATTTTATAATCCAATAATCGTAAAACATTGAATAGCCCATATTATTTTCTGTTTTATCGCCCGATATATTTGAATTTGAATATCCTGAAATGATATAACCTCCATCACTAACTTTTGAAATTGATGTTAAATTATCTGATTCAGATCCACCGATGGTGTTTTGCCACACTATATTACCACTGCTGTTTAGTTTAATGACCCAGTAATCGCTGGTGTGGGGAAGCCCTAAATCTAAATTCGGTTCTGTTTTATCTCCGGAAATTCCTGATTTGGAATATCCGCCAATAATAAATCCACCGTCCAATGTCTCATCAGCACTAACCGGGTTATCATAGCCGCTTCCGCCAATTGTATTTTGCCATTGGATGTTTCCTGAATTATCGAATTTGATAATCCAATAATCACTATAGCCCAATGAGGCTTCCGTCTTATCTCCTGAAATTCCCGAAGAGGATTCACCCCCAACGATAAATCCACCATCAGATGTACCTTTTACAAATCTCAGATAATCCTGACTGGATCCACCAATCGCATTTTGCCAGATAATATTTCCTGTTGCGTCTATTTTAAGCAGCCAATAATCATTCATTCCAACACCAGCATCTGTTTTTTCACCACTTACACCATATTCTGAATATCCGCCAAGAATAAATCCACCGTCGGTTGTTGATGTTATGGAAGTAAATAAGTCATAATCTATACTTCCGATTGAATTTTGCCAGATAATTTCGCCGGAAGGATCCGTTTTTACGACCCAATAATCAGATTCGTAACTGAGAGAGGCTTCCGTTTTATCTCCGGAAATTCCTGAATAAGACAATCCTCCTAAAACAAATCCTCCATCGGCCGCAATTGCGATTCCAAATAACTCGTCATCCTCATCGCCACTAATTGTATTGTCCCATTCGATAACAGGAACCAAAGTACAACCGACATCAGAAATTCCATCACAATTATTATCCATGCCATCGTAGATTTCATCACTTATTAAAGAAATACTCGAATGATTATCGTTGCAATCATTCTGATTATCTGTCCATTTTCCGATGGTAAACTCGCATGTTGAAGCAAGATAATCCTGACCAAATCCGTCACTATCATTATCAGAATAAATGGGTGAAGGAATGCATGTTTCAGGAGCCAGCTTAACAATCCAATAATCCACATTGCCAATACAATTTTCAGTCTTCATTGCACCTGCATTCCCGTCTGAATATCCGGCGAGCATATAACCACCATCTGCAGTGGTAACTACCGCATTTAATACATTCGAGGCATTCAGGTATAAATCATCATCTTCCTCATCCTCAGTATAAGCTCCGTAAAGATCCTTGCTCCAAACAACATAACCATTTTCATTGATTTTTGTTGCCCTGTAGTAAAACCTTGGACCATCATAATAAGAATGGTAAGACACAAACCCACCAATTAGGTAGCCGCCATCACCCGATGATACCATTGAATAAACATATTCGTATCCTATGTCTCCGAATGATCTTTCCCAAACTAAATTTCCATCGATATCTATCTTAACGATCCAATAGTCATAAGTAACGCAATATTCTGGTGACCATTCCGGATCACCACATGTAACTATGGAATTGACTCCTGTTTTATCTCCTGTGTTTTCTGAATTTGAATATCCGGCAAGTACAAAACTTCCATCGGGGTTTTTGACTGCGGATACTAAATATTCTTCACTTTTCCCACCGATCACGTTTTGCCATATTATTGTTCCGAGATTATTGATTTTGACGACCCAATAATCACTGCCACCTATGGCGCCTTCAGTTTTATCGCCGGAAATTACTGAACTTGATTCGCCGCAAAGCAAAAACCCGCCATCCGATGTTTTATTGATCGAATGGAGAACATCATCGCTTGACCCCCCAATTGTATTCTGCCATACGATCGAGCCGGTGGAATTTATTTTAATTACCCAATAATCACCACCACCCTGGCTTACTTCGGATTTATCACCTGAAATCCCGGAACTTGAATGCCCTGCCAAAATATAATCTCCAGAGGGCATTTTAACAATGTCGCTAAGCTTATCATCACCACTACCACCTACCGTATTTTGCCAAAGAATATTTCCGGATGCATCGAGTTTAATAATCCAAAAATCATTGCCACCATTTGATGCTTCTGTTTTATCTCCTGAGATATTTGAATTTGAATAGCCTCCAAGCAGAAATCCGCCGTCTAGTGATTGAATAACTCTGATAAGATAATCATAGCCCGTACCGCCAATTGTATTCTGCCACATGATATTTCCCGACGCATCCGTTTTAATAACCCAATAATCATAACTGCCCTGACTTATTTCGGATTTATCACCGGAAATTCCGGAATTTGAATAACCTCCAAGGAGAAAACCTCCATCACTGGTTTCTATTACAGATTTTAATTC
Organism: Chitinophagales bacterium; assembly: GCA_044448625.1. Classification (GTDB taxonomy): domain Bacteria; phylum Bacteroidota; class Bacteroidia; order Chitinophagales; family BACL12; genus UBA7236. Next base: position 3,674 of record JBIOHA010000271.1, read on the forward strand.
ATCTCCATATGTTCCACCAATGGTATTTTCCCATTGGATCGAAGGTTCCTGTGAAAATGATGATTGGGGAATAAGGAATGAGGAAAGAAAAATAATCAGATTACTGAATTGAAATTGTAAATGATTGTGTTTCATAGATTGGATTTATTTATTCAATAATTAATTTTTGTTCGGAATAATTATGCACAGCATCCTGCGGATCTCCGTTATTAATTCTTACAAAATAAATTCCTGATGATAAATTATTATGCGCAGCATCCTCTGGAATTGAAATTGTTTCATTTATATTTCCGGTTGATGAATTTAGGTTTTGGGAATAGATGAGTTGGCCAAGGGGGTTGTATACTTC
>JBIOHA010000272.1:0-4012 GCA_044448625.1 Chitinophagales bacterium
CAAACGAAATTGAAAAATGGCTCGTGATTGAAAGTGAGCGGTTTCGCACCTGCGTACTCAGGTTATTTCATACGGAATTGGAAGCAGTATATGAAGAATATAATATGGGACAAGACAGAGACGGGTCGAAAATGAGTGAGCGTATTACAAAGCGCTATTTCCTACCCATCCTTATGGAACCCAAACTACGATAGGCGAAGGAGAACATTTAAAAAATCCTTCCATGGTCAACATCATGAGTTATTTCTATACTTTTTATGTGCCGAATAATATGGCAATATGTTTAAGTGGCGACATCGATTACGATAAAACCATTGCATTAGTTGACAGATATTTTGGTGTATATGTAAAAAAACCTTTAGGGGAACAGAAATTTCCAGTTGAACAACCAATAAATGAAATACAACGCAGAGATGTTTATGGTTTGGAATCGGAAACGATGATGATGGGATATCGCCTTCCGGGAGCCAATACAAAAGAAACAACAATTGCTAAATTGATTGCCGGAATATTATCAAATGGCCAGGCGGGTTTGATCGACCTGGATTTAAACCAGGAGCAAAAAGTTTTAGATGCCGGTGTTTTCAATAGTGAATGGAAGGAATATGATGTTTTTACTTTGTCTGCCGATCCACGTGAAGGACAATCGCTGGAAGATTGTGAAAAGTTGCTCATGGCAGAAATAGAAAAACTGAAAAAAGGAGAATTTGATGAATGGCTAATTAAAGCTGTTGTGAATGATTACCGCTTATCAAGGACAAAAACATTTGAATCAAACCAGGGCAGGGCAAGTGCTTTCGTAAATACTTTTGTTAAAGGTGTTGATTGGGGAACCTACCTCAATGAGCATAATACTATGGAAAAAATCACCAAACAACAGATAATTGATTTTGCCAATAAATATTTCGGCACCAATAATTATGTTGTGGTTTATAAGCACCAGGGTGAGGATAAAAATGTTAAAAAGGTTGACAAGCCTGCAATCACACCAATAGAAGCAAACAGGGAAGCCCAAAGTGAGTTCGTTAAAAAATTCGGAGGGCTTCAGTCGGCACGTGTTCAACCGGAATTTGTAGATTATGAGGATAAAATAAAATCAAGTGCAATCGGAAATATTATCCCGTTCTCCTATATACGCAACGAAGAAAATGGATTATTTGAGCTATCATATATTCTCGATATGGGAACGGATAATGATGAGCAGATTGCTAACGCTGTAAATTATTTACCATATCTCGGCACTGATAGATATTCTCCTGCCGACCTTCAAAAAGAATTCTTCAAGTACGGATTATCATTTAATGTTTCAAGCGGTCGCGACAGAACCTATATTTCACTCACGGGGCTCGAATCTAATCTGGATAAAGGAGTTGAATTATTTGAGCATTTATTGAGTTCTGTGGAGCCGGATAATAAAGCTTACAAAGAATTGGTGGATGGTATATTAAAGGAAAGGGAAGATGCCAAGGCAAATAAAGCAACAATTTTTAATTCTGCCTTATATGCATATGCAAGATGGGGAGCTGTGTCACCCTATACCGATATTTTAACGGAAGAAGAATTAAAAGCCACATTACCTTCCTTATTGACCGACAAGATCAAAGCGCTGGAAACTTATAATCACAGAATATTTTATTATGGCCAGAAAACACCTGAAGAGGTAAAAGCCATCATAACCAAATATCATAAAACCCCGTCGTCATTTAAAGATTTCCCTCAGCCCAAAAAATATCCTGAAGCTGAAACAAAAACCAATAAGGTTTATTTCGTGGATTATAAAATGGTGCAGGCACAGATCATGTTTGTTGCAAAGGACCAAAATTTTTCATTGCCCCTGCTTCCTGTTGCAAGATTATTCAACGAGTATTTTGGCAGTGGATTGTCAAGCATTGTTTTCCAGGAAATAAGAGAAACGAAAGCGATCGCTTATTCTGCATTTGCTTCCTATACTACACCTTTGAATAGGGATGAAGCGCATTATGTGAGAGCATTTGTTGGTACACAAGCAGATAAAATGCAGCAGGCCATTGAAGCAATGATGGAGATCATGAACAATATGCCACATGCAGAAAAACAATTTAATGCGAGTATTGAATCAGTGGAAAAACAAATTGAAAGTGAAAGGATAACACGCTCCAATGTATTCTGGAATTATGAAAACATTAAACGCAAGGGACTGAGTCATGATTATCGCCGCGATGTTTACCAGAAAGTGCATTCAATAACTATCGACGACCTCCAGGAATTTTTCGATGCGCATATCGCCGATCGAACCTTTACAATTTTGGTGATGGGCGATAAGGATAAAATAGATCTGAATTATTTGCAGGGGCTTGGTGATTTTACAGAGTTGACGCTGGAGGAAATTTTTGGGTATTGATTTAGAGTTTAATGAATTGGCACGATATCTTATTAGTGGGTGTGGTAATTACTAAAAAATAATTTCCTCCAGGCATTTCATTTTTAATAGAGAGATTTAAATTGTGGGTACCTGCATATTGGAGTTGGTTGCTACATACAGTTTGTATGAGTGTGCCGGTACTACTAAATAAATTAATGGCAACAACTTCATTTTTGGTTAGGTGATACTGTAAATTTATTTTTCCTTCTTTAATAGGATTTGGAAAAACGTTAAATGAATTGGAAGTGTATTCTTCATCAATTGCTGTGGGAATAATATATCCATCAATATAGCGAACAATGCCAAAACCTGCGTCATTGTTTTCTGCATAACCGCCAATTACTACAATGCGGCTGAGGCTGTCAATGATCATGTCGTATGGGATATCATGAAATTCGGATAATGGAGTAATGACAACCCCGCCTAACCCAAAAGTAGAGTCAAATTTGCCGTCAGGTGTGATACGTGCAGTGAAAAAATCTTTATTTGTCCCAACATTGTAATAGTAGCCAGATGTAAGGATATTTTGATTGCTATCTATAATAACAGTATTCAGCCGCGAGGAAAATTCAGTTTCATATATCAATACTCCATCATCGGAAAAACTTGTATCTAAATTACCGGTTGCATCTAGCTGCATGATGAACACATCATTATGATCATAATAATCTCCTTTATGGCCAACACAGATTGTTTTACCCGTATTATTTTGCACAATATCATATATTATTCCTTCATCGCCTAGTACGGTGGTTTTTACAACACCGGATACACCGAATGAATTATCTAAATTGCCGTCTGTTGTCGTTTTTAAAATCAATGGAAATTGTTTATCGTCATCATCCAAATAGTAACCTGCTCCAATGATCTTTTCATCATCACAAACAGCCAACGACTTGCCTGATGCAGCTGTAAGTCCTCCATAACCGAATATTCCATAGTATCCAAATGAATAATCTAATGTTCCATCGGCCATCAATCTAGCTATATACAAATCGGATGCGCCAGAAGGGAATCCTGTAGATCCATAATTCCCGGTGATCAATATTTTATTATCTGACTGTATCTTTAAATCGTATGCGGAATAGCTTCCTTCGAAGTCTAAATCCTCAAGCAGAAACCACCCGTTTTCACCAAAGGAAGAATCTATTGACCCATCATCATTTAAACGGCTAAGAAAGGCCTCATCAAATCTATAACCGGATAATATTATTTTGTTTTCTGAGGTTATTTGAGCGCCAGACAATATATGGGAGGTTCCCGATTCAATTGCCCCATAAACGACTCCATTCCCGAATGTTGAATCAATTGTGCCATCAGTATTTATTCTTGACACTGCATATGTTGTTCCATTATCACCAGCAGCAATTATTTTGTTATCGGGCAATAAGATTAGTCTACGACCATAACTATCAGAGCGGCCGGCATGAATAACCAATTTTCCGCTATCCGCAAAAGAATCATTTAATAATCCATTTTCAGTCAATTTCAGGCAAGTTATATTACTGGTAAAATTTTCGGTAGAATATCCGGAAGCGACAATTTGGCCGTCTACAAGATTGATATCATTGCATCTGTCATGACCGAAATTAATATCAATAGTTACTATAC
>JBIOHA010000273.1:0-3882 GCA_044448625.1 Chitinophagales bacterium
CAGTAAAGTAGTTGGTGCTGAATTGAACAAAATAAATTCCTTTAACAGTGGATTCCAACATCCAGTTTTGAATATAATTTCCCGGCGACTGAACAGGGATTTCAACACTTTGTATCAATCTGCCTGTTTCATCAATTAAATTAATTGAGACCAGAGAGGCGTTTTCGATGGAGTAATTTATTTGAAGCTGGCCATCTTTTACTAAACTGTTTAAATTGATCGAATGACTTGGATCATTTGATTCAATAGCTGTTCCGCCTGTTGCATTGAAATTTCCTGTCATCCCCATACCGGCATGAATGGTGCATTTGTAATTGTAACTTCCAGGAAGTGTTACAACATAAATAAAAGTTTGCGATGATGCAGCAATTGGCGCATCCCATGTGAGTGCACCATCAGGTACACTTGTGGAAGTGGTAGTATGATCACCGGCGCTGTTATCCCAAAACCATTTAATGGTATCGCCAACCATCACATTCAAATTTGAGGGATTGAATTCATTATCCTCCACCTGTATTTCATGAATAGTAGCTTTTGCTGAAAAGCCCAGAAAAATAATTGTGAATAAAAAAAGCAAGTTTAATTTTTTCATAAGATTGTTTTAAATGATTTGAATATTAATTATTTGATTTTAAATTATTCATCAAAATAACGCTACAGGTGCAATTGCTTTTATGATTGCCATCATAGGTCAGCGTGATTGTCGTCACGGTGACTATTGGGAAAGCATTTTATTAATTATTGATGATAAGTTTTTGTATCTGACTTGAGTTATCTGTAATTATTTTAACAAAGTAGATACCTGACAAATAATTTTCGGTATTTATTGTTTCTTCCATTACACCATCAATAACATTTCTTGTTTCCTGATACAGGGCTTTCCCATTGGAATCATAAATTGAAATATGTAAAAGTGTTGAACCCTTTGGTAAAGTGTAAGCTACTGTAATATAATCTGATGCAGGATTGGGAAAAATTGAAATTTCATTTTCTACTTCATAATTTTCCTCGCGGCAAAGTGCGGTGGTGAAAAATTGATCTTCAGAAAAGTCAGATACAAGATCAACACCTACGGTATCACAAACTGTCCTGATCTTCCATGTATAGTTTGTATTGCATTTTAAATTCTTCAGAATTAATTTATTTTTCGTCCCCTGAACAAATTTTATTTTCCAGCTTGCTGCAGTCACCTTTTTATACCAAACTTCATATTGAAAAACACCTGGTTCAATGGTCCAGTTTAATTTAGCCGTTGTAGTAGAAATATTATTTGAGAATAAACCAGCAGGTTCATTGCAGGGTGTTGGCGTAGTTTGCTGGTAATGTATTGTTACTGCATACCCCTGTCCAACAGCATAAATAGAGTTATCGCTGGCTACACAAAGTGCGATCCCATTAGGCGACCATTCACTATGCAACGCCACCCATTCGGTATTTCCAGAGGGCGAATATTTTAAGGTTACCATTTGATAACTGCTTGCCCACGGTCCACCAGGCCATGGCCCACCCTGGCCTGTTATATAAATATTATCATCTTGATCAAGCACCATGAAATTTGGCCACTCGTCATTATTCCCCATCGCATCATAAACATTTGACCAAAGTAAAATTCCGTTGTTATCCGTTTTAAAAGTTATCCAATCGGTATAACCGCCAGGAGATGTATAACCTGTAAATATCAAATTTCCGGCATTATCGGCTTCTAGCTTTCGGCTTGATTCCTGTTGACCAGCATTATCATAATGATTTAGCCAAACCAATGATCCATCAGGTGCTATTTTTTTAATGGCGATATCTCCATTTATTGGCGGTACTCCAAATGAATAGCTGTACATTAAATAAGTAAATCCATCAGCAGTGGAAGTAATATCCGTTGAACCAAATCCTGGAAAATGAGTGCTCCAGATCTCATTTCCTGATAGATCAAATTTAACGGCATCAATTTCATACAATATTGATGATTGCCCCGTCATCAATAAATTACCATCTCTGGCAAATTTCAAAATAGAGGGTCGTTCACCATAGGGACTTCCGGTAAAATCCTTATAGGTTTCCCATATAATAGATCCATCACCAGCATATTTGATCAGGTAAAAATTACCACTTAAAATTCCTGTTGCATTATATGTTGTCGCATCGCCACCAACATAAATATTGCCATCGCTGTCGGCAATGCAATTGTATGCACGATTTACAGTTGATATATCCGGAAGCGCATCAAATGTATTTCTCCAAGTTAGGCTACCATCATTTGAATTGAATTTCATCACCACCCATTGAAATGGATAAGGAGAGGTAAACCCTGTATTTGTATAACCGCAAACCACCGGTTGCCCGAATGCATCAACAGCTAGCCAGGTTGCAACTTCCCACTGGGATGGCTCAGTGTTATTATAGGTAACTGACCATAATTCATTTCCGAATTTATCGTGTTTAGATAAATAAATATCCCCTTGCCATATATCGCTTACAGTAAATACATTATCTTCTGCATCGCGGGCTATCATCACACCCTTTAAGCCATAATAAAACCCGGGTGCTGCCCAATCCTCAGTTACCTGTGCAGTTAGAAATACGGGAATGCAAATTAGTATAAAAAGTAATTTTTTCATATTAAAGATTTTTTATTTGGAAACAATGATTTGCTTATTCATCACTTCATTATTTGATCTGAAGCTTAGGAAATAGATTCCTGCGGGAACATCATTTAAATTGATTGTTAATTCTTTGCCAACCAGATCTTGTTGAGTAAAAATGAGCTTGCCTGACATATCTGTCATTCGTATTTCAGATATTTCAAGGCCTTCTATATTGATATTAATAAAATCAACTGCCGGATTTGGGTAGATTAAAACATCGCTCATCATTTCTGTATTTTCTTCCCTGCATGCCATTGTGGTAAAAAATTGATCTGATGAAAAATCGGAAACAAGATCAACACCGGCTGTATCACAAACCGTTCTGATCTTCCATACATAATTTGTATTGCAGGTTAAAGTTTTAAGATTTAGCTTATTATTTATTCCAGGAACGAATTTCTTTTTCCATCCGGCAGCCGCAGTTTTCTTGTACCATACTTCATATTGAAATGCGCCTGGTTCAATTGCCCAGTTCAATCTTGCTTTTGTTGTGGCGATATTATTTGAAAACAAACCCATTGGCGTGTTGCATACAGTGGGCGTGGTTTGAGTGTAGTGAATTGTTACTGCGCTGCCTTGTCCCGCTACAAAAAGCGAGTTGTCGGAGGCCAAACATATTGCTTTTCCGGTTGCTGAAAATTCGTTGTGCAATGCGATCCATTGTTCGTTTCCGTTGGTGTCGTATTTTATGGTGATCATTTGTTGAGCACTTAATGTAGCACCACCTGGATAGGGACCACCGCTGCCGGTGATATAAATATTATCGTCAATATCTTTTACCATCATCCATGGCCATTCATCGTTGTTTGCATGCTCATTATATCTTATATCCCAAAGTATATTTCCTGAACCATCAATTTTAAAGGTGAGAAAATCAACATAGGGCATTCCGGTGAGCTGTGTTCCATATCCGGATATAAAAAGGTTTCCGGTTACATCACATTCTATTTGTCTGCCTAATTCTGCAGCGCTGCCACCACCAAGATTATAATTATGCAGCCATAATTCAGTTCCTGTTGGTGATATTTTTCTAACTGCAATATCTGTGGAAGGAACAGGCAATCCAAAACTATAACTATATAAAATAAATGTATTTCCTGCCTCATCAGTCGATATGTCGGAAGTGCCAAAACCATCAAACGATGTTGACCATAAAACATTTCCATCCACATCAATTTTAGCAGCACTAACATCGGATCCCTGAGGATTGGTGCCAACAATTATTAAATTACCTTCATTATCA
>JBIOHA010000274.1:0-3841 GCA_044448625.1 Chitinophagales bacterium
AACCAGGGCAGGGTATGGTATTTTGGCGACCATGCGGGCCTGGATTTTACCGGGGGCATAACACCTGTTAGCGGAAGCGCAATGTACGCATTTGAAGGCGCTGCTTCTATCGGGGATAACGATGGAAACATATTGTTTTATACCAATGGTGTAAACTTATATGACGCCGATAATAATATAATGCCTAATGGTTCAGGGCTTGCCGGTGAACTTTCCTCCTCTCAAACATTAATTATTCAAAGCCCTGGCAATTGTAAAACATATTATGTTTTTACACCCGGAAGCCACCTTACGCCATTAGGTGGAATATGGTATAGCAAAGTGGATTTGAGTATGAACGGCGGAAAAGGGGATATTCCTGCAGGAGAGAAAAATATTGAATTGCTTGGTGCGAGTGCAGAGGGAATTTCATGCGCTTTGCAAATTAACAATCACGATATCTGGATACTTACCCATGGTTTAGGCAGCAATAATTTTTATGTTTATCCGATTACCGATGCAGGAATTGGTGCTCCTGTAATTTCTTCTATCGGGCCGGTGAGGAATGAATCTACAATTATTGGTTGCCTTAAGGCTTCGCATAAGGGAACTCAAATTGCCATGACCTACTCTTTTACAACACCGGGTATTACAATACATAATTTTAACAGGGCGACAGGCCAGGTTACAAGTTCAACCGATATTAAAAATTTATTCCCTTCTATTTCGAGCCCATATGGAATTGAATTTTCGAGCAATGATAAAATGCTTTATGTCACCGATTGTTTTTCAACCAATTATTTATACCAATTGAATTTAAATACTTATGTGGCTACCCAATTAGCTGCGCAGGCAGGAGATTATCATTTTGGTCAGTTGCAAATGGCCCGCAACGGGAAAATATATATGGCCAACAATGGAAATAACTATGTTGGGTGTATAACCAAACCAGGTATTAATGGATTGGGATGTAATTATGTTGCGAATTCAATTACACTTGCCCCCGGAACTTTCAGTTCAATGGGAATGACCAATCAGCCACCTTATATTTACAATCCATTTTACCTGGCAAATGATCCCTGTACGCCGGGATTGACCGGTGAAGAAAATGAAAGATCTTTTTATTCTTCTCAAGGAGATAAATTAGTAGTGTATCCCAACCCTGTTCGCGACCATTTATTCTTTAATAATGAAAACCTGGTTACTGATGAAATGGAATTTGAAATTTATGATATTAACGGTAAATTGATCAAATCAACTTATTGCAACGACTTTATTTTTATTGGTGAAATCCCTCAAGGAATATACCTGATCAGATCTGGAATATATTCAGCAAAATTTATCAAAAATTAAATTGGATCTCTGTTTAGCTTGATGGTTATACATGCCTGCCAAAAACATATTTCAAATAGGTGCATTAAATTTGTATTCCTATGCTTATTCCTTATTCCGTCGTTAAGAATACTGCCAGCTCAACAAAAACTAAGTTCGGAAGCGGTTAAGGAAGATAGTACCATCATTTATTATTTTTTATACGATACGGCAGGCAATACAATTTTCAAAATAAACAATGATATCGGCGGGCCGGTTATGGTTTGGGCAAATTATTTTGATACTGCGGGCCATAAAACCAGGACAATGACCGCACATTCCAATGTTGGTTTTTCTGTATGGGATTATACATATGATAGTTTGAACAGGCTCACTCACATTTTTAGTTTTGAAGAACCGGCTGAACAACAGGGGCATTTAGAAACTTATAATACCTGGATACATGTGCTGCAATACAAGTTGCGTGATGATATGGAAAATGATCCTTCAATTCAGTGGATCTTGGGGAAAAATGTGAAGAGCTTACTTTTTCAATACTATTACGATGCTTTTGGGAATAAGATCAGGACAGAACGATTTAATGAGAAAGGAGAATTGATTTCCACAGATAGTTTTGTATATAAACAAATACAGGATTCAAGTTATTTAAGATTCAATGGTTCGAGTATTTATTATTATGACACTCTTGGAAATAAGATACTTACAAAAAGGTTAGTTGGAGATCAAGACACAATAATTTCGTCAGTGATGAAATACAATACAGAGAATCAACTGATCGAAAGGATCGAATACCATGACGACCATAAATATTTCGTGGAAAAATATGAATACGAAAATGGCTTATTGAAAAGGGAAACCATTAAGCGAAACAATAAAAAATTAATATTCGAAAAGCAATATATCTACGATGCATTTGGGCAACTTATGCAAACTGAAGAAAACAATTATGAATTAAAGCGCCATAATTTGCAAAATTATTTTTACACGTATTTTTAGATACTATCAATTTTATTTATTTTCATGATGCAGAAAAATATGCTCCGCTGCATGTTCAAGGTCGCTGATAGCCGGACCTGAAATCACCTTACCAAAAGCATCGAACCGTGAACCATGGCAGGGACAATCCCATGTTTTTTCAGTTCCATTCCAGCTTACTACTCCTTTTAAATGTGTGCACAAAGCGGAACATGTATTGAACGTGCCATCGAGGTTTCTATATACCGCATATTTTTTCAATCCTTTTCTTAATATTGCCCCTTCACCTGGAGTAATATCTTCCGGATCATCAATTTCACCCGCAGTAAATAATTCGATATACTGAGCGGCAATATTTAAATTCTCTGCTAAAAATTCTTTTGCTGAGCGCATGGTTTTTCTTTTTGGGTCATACAATTTGGCCCATTCATTTTCTCTACCGCAAATAAGATCGGTTAATAAGATCGCTGAATAAGTACCATGTGTAATTCCTATACCAGAATCGCCTGTTGCGATGTAAACATGATCTTTTTGCGAAGGTTCTAATCCAATGAAACTTAAATTGTCAACAGTTTCAATTATTTGTCCCGACCATTTATATACAGGAATACCGATATTCGGAAACCATTTTTTTGCCCAGGTTTCCAGGTTGGCAAAATGTTTTTCTGTATCATGCTCCTGGCCGGTTTTATGATCTTCACCGCCAACAATTAATATATCATCCGTTTCACGTTCGAATAATCGCACATAGTGATATGGGTCAGCATTATCCCAATATAAACCTTTGGCAACGGTACCTTTTTTTACGGGAACACCGATCACATAAGTGCGGTATGCATATTCTTTTATATACATTGAAAGGTAATTGCTGATGGGGCTGTTGGTTGCTACAATTACATCATCCGCTTTAATGGTGTTTTCTTTTTCTGTGGTTATAGAAACGCTTCCATCTTTAACTTCAATATTGCTGATATGTGTATGTGTGAATATTTTTCCGCCGAGAGCGACTATTGCATTTGCGAGCCCCGACAGATATTTTATCATATGGAATTGTGCCTGTCCGGGAAATTCGAGACAGGGAAGAACGATGGAAATTAACAATGGGGGAGTGGTTTGTTTTTCTACCTTAATTCCAGCTTTAACACAGGCGTTATATTCCGCTTCAACTATTTTTTTCTTATCCTCTCCGCAAAAAAATAAATACCCTTTTACGCGTTCAAAATCACAGTTGATATTTTCTGATCGCACAATTTCTTCAATTTTATTTATTGCAGCGATCTCACTTTCTGCAGCAAGCTGAGCGCCTTTTTCGCCGTGAAGTTTTTCAATAATATAGTATCTGTCGTCTATTACGCTGGTGATATGTGCAGTGGTTCTTCCGGATTCTCCACCTGCTACCTGGCTGCTATCGACAACAATTACCTTTTTCCCTTCCTTCAATAATAAATATGCTGAAGTCAATCCGGTGATACCGGCACCGATCACACAAATTTCTGTTTCAATGTTTTTTAATAGGGGCTCATATTGGGGTACTTCTGCAGTATCTGCCCAAATT
>JBIOHA010000275.1:0-3767 GCA_044448625.1 Chitinophagales bacterium
CAATTAATGTTGATTCAATTGTCGACGATTTTGTTTCTGCCTATCTGAATGACCCTGAAACGATAGATGAATTGTTTAAAAAGCTAGATCCACATTCCAGCTATATACATAAGGAAGATCTTTCATCCTTTAATGAAGAACTGGATGGGAATTTTGATGGTGTTGGAATTGAATTCAATATTCTCGATGATACAATTTTGGTAGTTGCCGCATTGAGCGGAGGCCCTTCCGAAAAACTCGGCATCAAGGCCGGAGATAAAATAATTATGATCGATGATTCGCTGGTTGCAGGCAACGGAGTAACCAACGAAAAAGTGATAAGCAAACTCCGTGGAAAAAAAGGAACTAAAGTAAATGTGAAGATCAGGCGCAACGGTGAAAAAAATTTACTGGACTTTAATATTATCCGCGATGTAATTCCTGTTACCAGTATTGATGCGAATTATATGGTGGATGAAGAAACCGGTTATATCAAGGTAAATAAATTCGCAAATGAAACACCGCTCGAATTTGCCGATGCATTGCAGGGTCTTGTCAACCAGGGAATGAAAAATCTCATCCTTGACCTAAGAGGAAATCCCGGTGGATATTTAAGAGGTGCTGTTGAATTAGCCGATGAATTTTTATCGGGCACACCATTAATTGTTTATACTGAAGGAAGAGCGGTCGGAAAAGATGAATACCGTGCAGGTAAAAATGGGTTGTTTGAAAATGGGAATCTTGTTGTTCTGGTAAATGAATTCTCAGCATCGGCCAGTGAAATTCTTGCAGGTGCTTTACAGGATAATAAACGGGCTACAATCATTGGAAGAAGAAGTTTTGGCAAAGGGCTGGTGCAACAGGTTTATGATCTTTCTGATTCGTCGGCCATTCGACTTACTATAGCCAGGTATTATACGCCAAACGGAAAAAGCATCCAGCGCCCTTATGATGAAGGTGTTGACGCGTATTACGATCAATATATCAGCATAATTCAAAACGGTGGTGAACTTCCCGACAGTTTAAAAAACAATAAAAATATGGACTGGGGAATTCACCCTGATATTCATGTTCCTATTGATTCGTCGCCGGTGAATAAAACACTCAATTATTTATTCAACAGATCAATTATCCAGGAATTTAGTTATTCTGTTTATTCAGAAAACCCGCAGTCGTTTTCAAAATTCAATGATCTTAAAAATTTCACTGAAAATTATGTGATCAGTGATGAGTTGTTTAACAGGTTTACAAAATATGCAATTTCACATGATCCTGATAAATCAGTTTCAGAAGCAGAAATAAATGCTGCACGTCCAAAAATTGAGATCGCTATAAAAGCATTTATTGCCAGGCAAAAATGGGGTAACAATGGTTATTATGCATTTATTAATCTTATAGACGATACATATTTAAAGGCGATAGAACATATCTCACGGAAATATTAAATCGAATCGCGTAAATAAAAAACCCTTCAGCCAATAAGCTGAAGGGTTTTTTATTTAATTAATTCCTTATTTTTTTGTAGCTGACTCAACAGCAGCATCGTCAACGTCGGTTCCAAACAATTCGTCATCAGATGACTGATTTAACACTTCATCAGTTTTAGCTTTATTTTCTATTGCTTCAGAGGCACCTTTATCCACTCTCACAGATAGGGTATCGACACCATCGCTCACATTTTCATCAGCATGCTTGTCTTTACAGGCAACAAAAACAGTTAGTGTCATGGCAATTGCGAAATAAGATAATTTTTTCATTTTGGTTTGATTTGGTTATTTATATATACAAAAATATAAAAAAAATAAGCAACTATTTCTTGCGGAAGAAAATATTTACAGGCACACCCGACAGGGTAAAGTGCTCGCGCAATTTGTTTTCAAGGTAATTCTTATAAGCATCCTTAATATCATTGGGATGGTTGGTGAAAAAAACGAAGGTAGGAACCTGCGCTGGCATTTGAGTAACATATTTTATCTTGATGAAACTGCCTCTTACAGCTGGAGGATGGTAGGTTTCCAGGGCTTTTTGCATCACATCATTGAGTTTCGAAGTTGGAATTTTGATTTGTTTATTTTCATACACCCTCAGCGCCTCTTCCATAGCCTTAAAGATCCTGGTCTTTTCTGTTGCAGAAATAAAAACAATAGGTACATCCCTGAAGGGAGCTATTTTTTCCCTGATCTTTTCCTCCATATCCCGCAGGGTGTTGGTTTCTTTAGCGATCATATCCCATTTATTGACCAGCACAACCAAACCCTTCCGCTTTTTTTCAATGGTATTCAAAATGGCGAGATCCTGGCTTTCGATACCGGTGTTTGCATCTACCATTAAAATGCAAACATCTGAATCATCAATTGCTTTAATTGCCCTGATCACAGTATAAAATTCAAGGTCCTCTTTTACAGATGCTTTTTTTCTTATCCCTGCCGTATCGATCAAAATAAAATCTTTACCGAATAATTGGTAGCGGGTATGAATGGCATCACGGGTAGTTCCTGCAATTTCAGTAACTAAAGTTCTCTCCTGCCCGGTTAATGCATTCAACAAAGTAGACTTCCCTACGTTTGGCTGACCCACAATTGCAAACCTTGGCAATTCCCTTTCTTCTGCAGTTTCGCTGCTATTATCTTCATGGAATTCCAAAGCTATAGCATCCAATAATTCACCTGTTCCGCTCCCGGTAATCGACGACACAAAGAATATATCCTCAAAGCCAGCTGCATAAAATTCTGTCGCCTGCAACTGCCTGGTATTATTATCCACTTTATTTACTACCACAAGCACTTTTTTTCCCGACTTCCTCAACATTTTTATCACGTCATCATCAAAGTCGGTGATCCCTGTGGTAACATCCATCATAAATATCAAAAGGGAAGATTCGTCAATTGCGATCTTTACTTGTCGCCTGATCTCACTTTCAAACACATCTGATGATCTGGCGACAAAACCACCGGTATCGATCAGATCGAATGTTTTTCCATTCCACTCAACAATTCCATAGTGCCTGTCGCGGGTAACCCCACTAATATCATCAACAATAGCGATACGCTCACCTGTTAACCTGTTGAACAAAGTTGATTTCCCGACGTTCGGGCGTCCTATTATTGCTACTGTAAATCCCATTTCAACTAAAACATAAAAGGCCGGAAAATTCCAGCCTTAATTTTTTGTAGGGGGACAGGATTAGAACCTGTGTCCGCCGTACGGCGGATTTGAGCCCGTGTTACTTTTGATTTAATCCTTCTTTTTATTTAAGGATAATTCCATGTTAATTGGAAATTGTAGCGGGGACAGGACTCGAACCTGCGGCCTTCGGGTTATGAGCCCGACGAGCTACCAACTGCTCCACCCCGCGATATATTTTTATGAACGAAGGGCAAAGATAGCCGAATAAGGACAGATAACCTAAGAAAGGTGAAAATAGGCTAAGTGTCAATTTGGATTGATAATACTTTAATTTTGGAGCAATGACATTTAAAGCAGGCTTTGTAAATATTATCGGTAAACCAAATGTTGGAAAATCTACCTTGCTTAATGTGATGGTTGGTGAAAAATTATCCATTATCAGCCACAAAGCCCAAACAACCAGGAGGAGGGTTTTGGGCATTGTTTCAGATGAGGACTATCAGATCGTGTTTTCCGATACACCGGGAATAATTGATTTGCCCGAATACAAACTGCATAATTGGATGAATGAACAGGTGAAAACAGCGCTGAAGGATGCGGATATCATTTTATTTATTACAGATCCATACGATAAAATGAATATGGATCATGATATTATCACC
>JBIOHA010000276.1:0-3717 GCA_044448625.1 Chitinophagales bacterium
ATTGAATTTAATATTACCATCTCCAAAGTCATATAAACTTTGATTGGGTGCCACCAGTGAATAGGTTGAAGCAACATTGATAATATTTCCAAAACCCTGCTTAAGCATTTGCATACATGCCACCTGTGTCATTAATACGGTACCATTGATATTCACCTCAACAGACCGTTTGAACAATTCCATCGGATATAATTCAAAACGGGTACGGTTTGATGAGTCAATATGTTTATCATCAAATTTTGCATCAATTGCAGCATTATTTATCAGCACATCCAATTTCCCGAATTTATTTACCGCGGCATCAATAGTATTCCTGCAACTGTTCTCATTTGTAATATCAAGTTCAATGATGAGGTAGTTAGAAGAATCAAATCCTGCTAACTCCCTGTTAACTTCAGCTGATAATTTATTATTTATGTCGGCCAAAACCACTTTTGCACCCTGTTCAAGCATGCCTTTGGCTATTGTTTTACCCAACAAACCGAAAGCTCCTGTAATTAAAACAACCTTATTTTCAACCGTTACACTTTGCATATTAATAATTTAAGGCATACACATTTTAATTATTTGTTCAGATTCATTGATCTGTTGCAGTGTATGTGGTAATATTTTACCACCATCATCAATTAAATTAAAAAAAGCCTGTACTTCATTTACAAATAATTCATTCCTGTCGAAATTATCAATTGTAATTCTTTCAACATTATTCAGTGTGATCACTTTCAATTCAGCTTTAAAATAATCGATCTCTGCAGTAGCATCTTCAAAGATGAATTCGTACTTTCTTTTTGGTTCCTGCTCCAGGTAGTTGAGATGGACATGGCCGGTTACACCATTTTCATAACGTATCAAAAAATCAGCTACGCTTTCCACGTCTATATCAAATTTATCATAATACCCAAATTCCGATTTATATTCGATAATTTTTGATTTCACCATCCAGTTTACGAGATCAATATCATGACTCAGCGTTAATGCAACTCCACCGCCCAGATCCTTTCTTGAAGCATAAGAATCTCTAAAATTTTCCCAGGAATGCCAGTTGGTAACACTGGAACCCCAATGGGTGTGAAATGAAAGCAACCTGCCATAGTTCTTATTTTCAGTAAATTCTTTTATTTTCAAAATGAGTGGATGAAATCGCATCATATAAGCAACCTGAATACATTTTCTTTTTTCATTCACAACATTTCTGAGTGTTTCGAAATCATCGAGGTTATGCGACAAAGGTTTTTCAACAAATACATGCATATCATTCCTTATACATGCAATGGTTTGTTTCATATGTTGTGAGGAAGGAGTACAAATAAAAGCGATCGCACATTTTAATTCAGGAATAATGGATTCATCCAAGATGATTTTTACTGCGTCAGCAGCTACTTCCCTCAGTGGGAGATTGCGCTGGCGGTAAACATATAAATTGGAATATCCCAACTTCAATAAATTTTTTATATGGCGCTCACCGATTGAACCAGCACCAAATACAATTATGGGTACGTCTTTATTCATTGAATTTGATACAATCTGAATATTGAATTACTTCTTCTGCTTTATAAAAACTGGTAACATCATCAATATCAATTGCGAATTTCTTGTCAATGATATATGGAAGTATCTTATTGCCGCTCATGGATTTCCCTTCAGTTATTATATTCGTTTTTATAACATCCAAAGTACCAACCTGCCAATATACCATCGGTAATTTTTGCCTCGGTTGATTGAATGGCTCATTTAAATCCTGCAAATGAACCAATGGCTCCATTGCTTCATCATTATTTTTATTCAACACCCACATTTTAAAGGGTG
This sequence comes from Chitinophagales bacterium, assembly GCA_044448625.1. Lineage (GTDB taxonomy): Bacteria > Bacteroidota > Bacteroidia > Chitinophagales > BACL12 > UBA7236. The sequence continues at coordinate 1,807 of JBIOHA010000276.1, forward strand.
TAATTGGAGATTCGGTAATTACCCTGATCGAATCAGCATCACCTGCTAATAATTTTTCAATGGCATCATCAATTAAATTGGCTAACCGTATAGGAGATGTTGGTCTTAGATGCACGATCAGGTCAGGAATATAATCTTCATTTTCCCTGAGCCAATTTAGCTGATGAAAAAAAACATCAAAGTCTGTAGAATCATCTGCAGCTAATTCTGCAGGGCGCAGAAAAGGAATTTCAGCTCCATAATTTTTTGCAATGGCCGCAATTTCTTCATCGTCTGTATTCACAGTTATCCTGTTGATGATCTTGCTTTCCTGCGCCGCCAAAATACTGTAAGCGATCAATGGATGTTGCAATAATGGTTTGATATTTTTTCCGGGCAATCCTTTGCTGCCTCCTCTTGCCGGAATAATTGCCAATACTTTCACCTTATTAATTTTTTAATTTTTTGCGCTGAGTTTGTTCCACGTCCAATATTTCTTTTTCTTTATAATGAAGTGCTTCGAAAGTATGTTGCAGGTCGCGGACAAGTTTTTGCAAACCCGGCACTTCTAAACTTGCTGCGTGATCAGTTCCTTTCCATGTTCTATCCTTAGTGAAATGACGTTCTATCCATCTCGCACCTAAAGTATATGCAGCAATATCGGCAGCAATGCCCAGGTGATGACCGCTAAACCCGATCTCCTTTACTCTTGCTCCGTAATTATTGTATAATTTATTTATCTCAAGCAAACAAATTTCTTTAAAGGCAATTGGATAACCGCTTGTGCAACTATATAAAACCAATCGCTGCTTTGAATCATCATTTTCTTCAAAAAAAGCAATAATTTTTTCCGTTTCCTCAGCAGTCGTCATACCTACCGAAATATGAACATCACCCGAATACTTATCTCTCAGCCTTTTTAATAATTCGAAATTGGAGTTGCATGCAGAGGGTATTTTAATATAATCGGGATTGATGCTGATTATCTCATCAGCACTTGTAATATCCCAAACTGAAACAGCATATTTAATTCCCTGTGTTTCTGCATACTTTTTTAATTCTTCGTGTTGTGCAATTGAAAATTCCAAAAATTCACGGTGTTTACCATAGGTTTCACCATAGCTCTGCCAGGGCTCAGGATGCGGAGCATTAAACTGATCGTCGTTCAATAATTCTTTTGGGTTTCTTTTTTGAAATTTCGCATAATCAGCATCGCATTGTTTTGCCAAACGAATGAGCTCTTTTGCGATTTCAAAATCACCTAAATGATTGCAACCAATCTCAGCAATTACATTTGGTTTTCTATAATCGAATTCAAACATATTTTCAAAGCTTCGCCTCCTCAGTCACAATGTGGTTCTGAGCAGGCTATTAATTAAAAAAAATTACTCAACCGCTGCGCTCGTCCACAACACGATCGAGTTGTTGATCTTACCGTTCAATTTCCAGACATTAAAATCCTCATCACTTAAAATATCTGTATTCACTTTTCTGCTGATAAGTGTTTCTGTTTTATTCACCCAATAATTTAATTTTTCCAGATCCACTTCGCCAACAATCACAAGCTCTATGATCCCGGTATCCTTCCCTTCTGCATAATCACCAATAATAAAAGCGTATTTGATCTCGCCGATCTGGTTCACAATATTTTCAACTACTTTGTCGAGCCCCAAATATTTTCTTACCAGGCTGCTCACCTCAGGAAACAATGGATGCTTTTCGTTGGCTGTATATTGAATTGTTTTGCCCTCTTCGCGGGAAAGTAAAAAGCCGGCTTTAGATAGTTTGTTTAACTCGAGGCGGATGGCATTGGTAGATTCATGCATCTCCTTGGCCAAACCACGTAAATGACCAGATGACTTGCTGTTGGAAAAAAATTTTAGCAAGAGCTTAACCCGGGTGCGTGATGTGATGAGTGAGTCGAGCATACTC
>JBIOHA010000277.1:0-3672 GCA_044448625.1 Chitinophagales bacterium
AAATTTGTAAAAGAATAATTTTAAGAATAAAATATTAATCAGCAATTCATCCAAAAACAATTAATTATGAAAACTCTAATAAACACCACATTTAAATCCCTTAATTTATTTACAATAATTTCTGTTCTTCTTACTGCCTACTGCCTACTGCATACTGCTAACTGTTATACACAGGCACCTGAGATCGAATGGCAAAATACGATCGGAGGTTACAACACAGATAATGAAACCAAAATAATTTCAACAACCGATGGCGGATTTATGGTTATTGGAAGTTCATATTCAAAATATAGCGGCGACAAAACAGAGATCAATATTTCGGGTGGCACCAATTCATCTGATATCTGGATAATAAAATTAGATATTAACGGAAATATTGAATGGCAAAATACCATTGGTGGTACAAAATGGGATAATGGAAAGGATATTATTCAAACGTTGGACGGAGGTTATCTCATCGGTGCTGAATCATCGTCAGGAATTTCAGGCGACAAAACAGAAGGTCATTATAGTGGAGGCTCATTCGGTTATGATCTATGGATAATTAAAATTGATGCATCTGGAAATATCGAATGGCAAAATAATATAGGTGGTATGAACGACGACTTTATGAGAGCGGTTTGCCAAAATCCCGATGGAACATATATTATTGGATCATATTCACTTTCTGGTTCGGGTGGAGATAAAACTGTTGGGAATAACGATGCGATTGCAGGTTCTGGTGATATCTGGTTGCTTAAATTAAATGCAACCGGAAGTATAATCTGGCAACGTGATATCGGAGGCGATATGGGAGATTATGTTGATGAAATTAAAATGCCTGCAGGTGGAGGATACATTTTAGGAGGTGCCTCTGCATCAAATACCGGATTTGATAAATCAGAAGACAGCTACGGAGGATATGATGTTTGGATAATAAAAACTGACAATGATGGATTTGTGGATTGGGACGTTGCTTACGGTGGAAACCTGGACGAACATATTGGAAGTATTGAATTAACAGCTGATGGAGGATATTTGGTTGGCGCTTACTCTGCTTCCGGAATTTCCGGCAATAAAACAGAAAGCACCAATGGAGGATCTGACTATTGGATATTAGACCTTGATGCAGCTGGAAATATTAATTGGCAAAAAGATATTGGGGGAGCTGCTAATGATATGATGCATGATATTGTCCAGCTTACTGATGAAACTATTATATGTGGTGGATTATCTTATTCCGGAATTTCAGGTGATAAAACAGAACCAGTTTCTGGTTTGATCGATATTTGGCTTTGTGGACTGGATATATCCGGAAATTTGCTTTGGGAGAATACAGTTGGTGGAAGCAGTGATGATCTGGCAACATCAATTAATGAATGCCCTGATGGAAATTTTATTGTTGCAGGCAGTTCAAGTTCCGATATTTCTGGCGATAAAACAGAAATGCAGTGGAGCAATACAAATGCCCATGATTATTGGATAATAAAATTTATTGGTGATGTATGCACAATTCCCACCGGCCTGTACACCAACAATATCTTTACAACAAAAGCAACCGCTAACTGGAATTTAATTCCCGGAGCTGATTCGTATCAAATTTGGTATCGCGAAGTTGGAGCAGGCACCTGGATAAAAAAATCATCATTCACTAATTTCAAAACAATTAAGCTCTTAACACCTGATACCGATTACGAATATAAAGTGCGCTCAAAATGCAGCGATGGTTCTTTTACAGATTTTTCTGCGATGCAGAATTTTACAACGATGCCATTAAGAATGGGTGAATTTGAAGAGGGATTTGCAATTGACGTTTATCCGAATCCAGCTTCAGATGTATTAAATATTTCAATGGAAAATTATAGTGAAGCAATTACGATAACCATGTTCGACATGACGGGCAATAAAATTAAAATGGAATTGATAGAGCAGTCAGGCGGGTTAATGAAGTTTGATATTTCTTCTTATCCAAAAGGTATTTATATTTTAGATATTATAGATCAGAATAAACATGAAACGATCAGGTTTGTTTGTGATTAATATGAATTTATAAATTTATTATTGTCATATCTTATTTTCGATAGATCGAAGAGCTATAACTATTTATACGTTTCATGCTTTGATCCAGGCTAGGTACCAGTATTTCTAGAATCTGGTTGTCGCAAGCTAAACATGAAGATAAAGCCATCCACAACTTTAACTTAATTACTGCTTCTATTCTTACCCTTGTCCAAATTCAATTCATCCGGGCAGCCTTCGAACCTGCCGGTTAGTCAAACCTTCTCCCTTCGATTCTTCAAATCTTCGAATCTTTTATCGAACACAGCATTGCGATCTTTCAACTTACTACAACCTCACCACCTCCCCCCTTTTTCTTACACATTTGGTGGTTTCACCCTTTTTCACTTAATTTTATCTAAAATATTGACCAAATGGGATTGTTGTGATCCCCACACACTACTTCTTTTATATGAAAAAACACAGGTTTCTTGTTGTTTTGGTAATAGCATTTTTGGTTAATGCCAGGGCATTTTCGCAACAGGAAGTTGGTATTCCCACTTTTAAGGTTTACAATTTCACTTCGTTTTTACCTGCTCCGGCAAAAAATATTTCCCAGGAGCTTATTGATCAAACAGATCCTAAATACCGGAGCAATCCGGAATTTGGCATTTTGCCCTATGATGCGCCGTGCAAAGACTGCTCGGAGATCATAGAGAAAAGAACATCAAACACAAGGTACTATGTTAAAAATGGCACCAACGGAAAAAAATTCTATTCCCAGGCCTCAACCGGCGATCTCCATTTTAGAAATGCAAAAGGAGAAATAATAACCATCGACCCCAATTTAATCCCCGATAATTCTAATCCCGGAATTTATACGGCATTCAACCAACCCGATCCTACAACATTGAATATGAAGGATGGCTATACTTCCATCAGGCTGATGGATAAATCGGAATTTAAATTCAACCAGGGTTTGATCATTTATTCAACAGATGATTTTTTAACTTTTGATAATGTTGGATTAATTAACAGGACAAATTATACCGCCGGCCATGATGGCACACTTGTCACCAACGCTTTCAATCAAATTGATCAGGAGTTGATTTTCAACGAGGCGATGGTCAAATCAAATTATATCATTAAAGATCTCACTTCGGTAAACACTTCAAAAAAATATTTTGTAATTGAAGATGCATTTACATTGCCGGATGGATACAAACTGGTTATTGATAAATATGAAGGAGGGAAAAACATTCACGGATTCTGGAGCGGAGATCTTATTCTTGAAAATAATTACGGAATTGAACTTGCCAGAATTAAAACACCATTAATCAACGACAGCAACAACAACGATACAATCACTTTTCTTTTTAAAGACGTAATCGCATACCAGATTGAACAGAATGGCAATGAATGCAAATTGAAAACAATAATTGAAACTGCCTGGCTCACTTCTGAAAGCAGAGTATTTCCAATTAAAATTGACCCAACTGTATTTGGAACAACTGCAACATGGACTGGTAGTTCTGGTACTGACGATTCTCCGAATTTTTGCACTGTAACACTCAACGTACCCACACCGGCAATGGCTACCCTGACCGGTTCCTCCCTTTATTGGGAATTCAGGGGGCTTGATCCGGGTGTCTGCGGAACCTGCAAGCTAAAATATATGCAGGTATATATTACGAC
>JBIOHA010000278.1:0-3668 GCA_044448625.1 Chitinophagales bacterium
ACCCAGAACCCAGAACCCAGAACTCAGAACCCAGAACTCAGAACCCAGAACTCAGAACATTTCATTCAACCGCCTTGCGAACAAGATCGGCCGCTTCCTTTAACAATATCGCACTCTGCACTTTCAATCCGCTTTCATCAATCATTTTTTTCGCTTCCTCTGCATTTGTTCCTTGCAGTCGCACAATTATTGGAACAGGAATATTTCCGATATTTTTATAGGCATCGATAATTCCCTGGGCAACGCGATCGCAGCGAACGATGCCACCGAAAATATTTACGAGGATGGCTTTTACGTTGGGATCTTTCAGAATTATTTTAAAAGCAATTTCAACACGCTTTGCATCAGCAGTTCCGCCAACGTCCAAAAAGTTTGCGGGATTTCCACCGCTTGATTTAATAATATCCATTGTTGCCATTGCAAGGCCAGCGCCATTTACCATGCAACCGACATTTCCATCCAGTTTCACAAAATTTAATCCTGCAGCACCGGCTTCCACTTCAATGGGATCTTCTTCATTAATATCACGCATATTCTGAATATCGGCGTGGCGATATAATGCATTGCCATCAACAACACATTTTGTGTCAACGGCAATTATTTTATTATCAGATGTTTTTAAAACAGGATTTATTTCTAATAATGAACAATCATTTCCAACGTAAGCATTATATAATCCCGAAACAAATTTCACCATATCCTTAAATGCGTCTCCACTCAGCCCGAGATTAAATGCAATTCGCCGTGATTGAAAAGGCATAATTCCCACGGTGGGATCTATCCATTCTTTATGTAATTTTTCTGGCGTATGTTCTGCAACTTCTTCAATGTCCATTCCGCCCTCCGTTGAATAAACAATTACATTTTTTCCCATGTCGCGGTCGAGTAGGATCGACATATAAAATTCTTTCGTTTCGGTGGGGCCGGGATAATAAACATCCTGTGCAATTAATACTTTGTGTACCACTTTACCTTTTGCGCCGGTTTGCGGAGTAACCAGGGTGGCGCCTAATATTTTTTGCGATTTTTCATATACTTCGTCGAGCGACTTTGCCACTTTAACTCCGCCGGCTTTACCTCTTCCCCCAGCATGAATCTGCGCCTTAACGATCCAGATATTGGTGCCCGTTTGGATATTCAACTGTCGTGCAGCCTCAACTGCTTGTTCCGGTGTATCAGCAGGAATGCCCTCCTGTATTTTTACTCCATAACGTTTTACAAGTTCCTTTCCCTGGTATTCGTGAAGATTCATGATTTAAGTTTGCGGCAAAAATAAACAAAACAGCTGATGAACAGCTGATGAACAGCCGATGAGCAGCCGATGAGCAGCCGATGAGCAGCCGATGCTGGATACTAGATGCTGGATGAACAGCTGATACCAGATGTTGGGGCTGATCTACCGCGACTGCCACTGGGACTGCCAACTGTTTTGTCAAATTTCCGTCACCTTGAGTTTGGTATTCAGATTTAAAATAATTTTGTTATTAATTAGACGTTAGAGAATAAAAATCAAAGTATGAAAAGGATAGTTGTTTTTGCCAGTTTACTTATCGGAACGCAGGTGTATGCACAGCAAATGCGCATCGGGCCAATGGCTTTTACGGAAATGCAATCATTTGTTGATGAAGTTAAGATCAATACCGACATAACTGCAACGGTAGAAACAAATAGTCAGCAGTTGGTTACTACTTCAATTAATAATTTCGGAAATAATGCAGCCTCTGAAATAATTATAACAGATGAGAATACAACTTCAGGTGTAGTTGTCCAGGAAGATCTTGTTGCGGGTAGGGCAGGGGAAGGCAATAATTTATTCCGGGATGTGTTTCAAAAATTGAGATCATTTATTCAATTGCGGATATTTAATAAAAACGCGGATCGTATCAACAATTAAATTGCGATCACTTTATCCAGCCCGCGGTATAATCCCTTTAATTCCTGTACTTTACGAAGCGCAATCAATACACCATCAATATAAGGTTTAGCAGGATCAATTGATTCGTGATGAATGGTTAATCTTTCTGCGCCGGTACCAAATGTAATTCCGCAGGCATTATTATAACCCGGCAGCCGCACCGAATGAATTTGGGTTCCGCTTACATTTGCCCCACGACTTTCTTTTAAACCAATTACATTTTCAGTTTCAATTTTATATTTCGGTTGTTTTATTTTCGACAGCCTCGATGCAAGTTCTCTTGCGGTTCCGCTTGGTGCATCTTTTTTTCCGTCGTAACTATATTCAATTATTTCCCAAACAGGAAAATGTTTCGCCGCGATCTCAGCAAACTGTATCATCATTACTGCAGAAATAGAAAAATTGCCTGCAGCTATCACACCAACATTATTTTTTTTTGCTTCAAACTCTATTTCTTTAAAATCATCATCGGTCAAACCCGAAGAGCCGATCACCACCGGAATTTTTTCTTCAATAGCACATAAAACATTTCGCTTTACAATATCCGCATTCGTAAAATCGACGAGAATATCCGGTTTTCTCCTCAATGCAAAAACAATATCATCATAAATTTCTGCATTAATGGTTTTGATATTTAATACATCGCCGAGATTTTGTCCGGTATAATTTCTTGCAAGTGCAGAAACAATTTCCATATCGTCTGATTCAGCAATTGCTTTCGAGAGGTTGCTTCCCATTTTTCCCGTAGCGCCGGCAATGCATATTTTCGTTTTCATACAGTAAAAGTAATGAACAGCCGATGAACGGCCGATGAACAGCCGATGCTTGATGCTGGATACTGGATGCGATCGGTAGCTACATTCCGCATTTTTGATCATTTCCTATTTCGCATTTCTCTCTTCTGATTCCGTACTTTTGCGATTCAATTCAATTATATGCTTCAGAAAAAAGTTTCCGATTCTTATACCACCTTCACGCAAATTGTGATGCCGAATGATACGAATTCGATGTATAATTTAATGGGTGGTAATTTATTGAAATGGATGGATATTGCCTGTGGAATTTGCGGGGGAAAACATTCCAATAAAATTGTGGTAACTGCAGCAGTTGATAATGTATCGTTTAACCGCCCGATTAAAATAGGAGATGTTGTAACTATCAATGCGCAAATAACAAGATCGTTTCATACGAGTATGGAGATATTTGTTGAAGTGTATAAAGAAAATCTTCGCTCTTCAGAAAAGGTAAAATGCAATGAAGCCTTTTATACATTTGTTGCTTTGGATGATGATGGAAAACCGGTTAAAAGCCCTGAGATCATTCCTGAAAACGATGCTGAACACAAACTTTATGTTTCAGCCCTTCGCCGTCGTGAACTCCGTTTAATTCTCGCAGGCAGGATGAAACCGGAGGATGCGAAGGAATTGAAGGCGATATTTCTGCCGGAATGAGATTTAACTAATGTGCTGATGAACAGCCGGAATGTGCCGATGTGCTAATTAACAGCCATAGCCATAGAGCCGCAATGAACTCAAAGGTACTCTAATAAACAGCCAACGGACCAATTAAACAGCCAGCATCACAACCTGAAATATCGGGCTGTTTTATTTCGCATTTTTGATCAATCCGACTTTCGCATTTCATCCATTTTTCCTCCCGCAGTAAGCAGATTTTCGCGGATGCATATTCCTTATTCCTCATTCCTCATGAACAATAAAAGAGTGAGGAGTGATGAAACACGAGTGACGAGTGG
>JBIOHA010000279.1:0-3618 GCA_044448625.1 Chitinophagales bacterium
ATAATATGGAGATAAACAAAATATATTTTAATCTCCACCGCATAATTATGGATTAATTGTAAAAGGAACTTCCTTCGTGATCCTTTCGGCATAATTTGATGCCCATGCATTTGCGACAACTTTACATGCAGATGTTACACCAGCTGTTACCACCAAATGCTCATGAAATGGATAAAATTGCTCGTTGGTAGAAACCGGAAAATTTCCAATCGTGTCGCCCGAAGTTGTGTTGATCACTAAAACTTCGATATTGTTTATCGGTGCCGTACCCTGAACATCAATTTCCATATGCAGTTCATCACCGGAATTTAAAACCAGTCCGGATGCAGGTTCAACAAACGTAAAATCTATATCATAATCCGGTATCTCATTGTTTTTACACGAGGAAGCGATCAAAATTGCCATGGAAATAAATCCTGCTGCAAATACATTTTTTCTCATAGTCTGCTCATTTTTTGTTTTAAAGTGATATTCATAATTACCGGAACTACTCCGGTAGCCTGTTTTGCCTACAAATATCGGAATTTTAACCTCAGAATTAACCGGGAATCTGCAAATTGTTTTCTAACAAGGCACAAAAATAAAATCCGGACAAGTAAAAACCTGCCCGGATCTAAACTAAAACTATTGAAATATCAGCTTATTTAGGAAGCGCTACCCTGTCGATCACATGAATAACACCGTTGCTTTGATAAACATCGTAAGTGGTAATATTGATTATGTTACCACCTTCATCTTTTAACTGGATATTGTGTTTGCCATTCATCATAGCTGTTAATTTGCCCCCACTAACAGTAGAAAGTGTAGCTGATCCTTTTCCCTCTTTGATAAGTTTTGAGATCGCATCGAAGTCATAACTTCCGGAAACAACATGATAAGTAAGCACCTTTACAAGCATGTCTTTATTCTCTGCTTTTAGCAAAGTTTCAACTGTTCCTGCAGGTAAATTTTCGAAAGCATCGTTAACAGGTGCAAATACGGTGAATGGGCCGGCTGATTTAAGTGTTTCTACCAATCCGCCTGCTTTTACTGCAGCAACCAGGGTGGTATGATCAGCTGAATTAACAGCATTGTCAATAATGTCTTTTGCAGGAAGCATGGCCTGTCCTCCAACCATTACTGAATTCATGTTTTGAGCATAGGTATTGCCGATTGTAAATAGCATTGCAATTACGGCGAATAATTTTGTTACGTTTCTCATTTTTTAGATTTTATAAGTTTTGAATAATTTATTTGAAACCATTTACGCAAGAGTCAGCATATCCGGTTTGGAAAATCAAAAAAACAGGGAGAGAATTATTTTCCCTTCAGGCAAAACCACATAGGATAAAATTGCGTAGCAGATCTATTTTCTGCCTGCGTGTTTAAGCACCTTTGCTTCAATATAAAAGATGATCTCTTCTGCAATATTTTTTAGCTGATCGCCAATGCGCTCGAGTTTCCTGATAATGGAAATAATATATAAGGCATCAGAAATTTTAGAAGGATCGTTTTTCATTCCTTCGGTGAGATTGTTTATTGCTTCGATATTGATATGATCCAGATAATCGTCGCTTTTAAATATTTTTCGGGCAATGGATGTGTCTTCATTTTCAAACGCTGTGCGCACATCGGCCAGCATTTGCATTGCTGCTTCAAACATCGGCATCACGTTGCTTTCTTCCATTAGCCTTGAATCAAATTGCAAAGTAGTTTCATTGATATATTTTGAAATGCCTTCTGCGATATCGCCAATGCGCTCAAGGTTATTGTTGATCTTCAGTACTGCCAATACAAAACGAAGGTCTATAGCAACGGGTGAATAAAGCGCAATAAAGTTTTCTGCAGCACGGTCTATTTGCAGCTCCTGACTGTTCACCCGCTTTTCTATTTGCACCACTTCACGTGCAAGGTCCTTGTCAAATTTTGTAAGCGCTTCTTTTGCTTTTAATAATTGAGTTGTTACCAACTGAAACATTTCTTCCAGCTCATGTTTCAGGTTTTGTACCGGATTATCTATTTGAGACATAATATTAATTTGTTCGTAAACTCACTGAACAGCCATAGCTACAAAGGCGCTAAGACACAAAGTTTCACGAAGATTTATTATTAAATAGTATTATTCATTATTCATTATGCTACCTGATTCCCGAGAACTGATACTTGATACTTGATACCTGATACTTGATACCAGATACCACTCACCCAAACCTCCCCGTAATATAACTCTGTGTTTTATCTTCTTTCGGCGCTGTAAAAATGTTTACCGTAGTATCAAATTCCACCATTTCCCCCAAATAAAAAAATGCTGTCCGATCGCTGATTCGTGCAGCCTGTTGCATATTATGCGTTACGATGATGATAGTATAATGTTGTTTTAATTGTGTGATCAGCTCCTCTATTTTAGCAGTGGAGATCGGATCGAGTGCACTCGCCGGTTCATCCATTAATATTACGGTGGGCTTTACGGCTAATGTCCTTGCAATGCAAAGACGTTGTTGCTGACCGCCGCTTATTGCCAGCGCTGATTTTTTCAGATCATCTTTTACCTCATCCCATAATGCTGCCTGGCGAAGAGAACTTTCGCAGGCTTCCTCCAGTAATTTTTTATCATTAATTCCCCGGATGCGCAAACCATAAACAACATTTTCAAAAATGGATTTCGGAAATGGATTTGGCTTTTGAAAAACCATTCCCACTTCTTTTCTTAATTCTTCTACTCTTACTCTTTTTGCGTAAATATTTCTTTCATCAATTAAAACAAGACCGTCCATTCTGAAACCATCTATATAATCATTCATCCGGTTTATCAGCCTTAAAAATGTAGATTTTCCGCAACCGCTGGGTCCTATAAATGCTGTAACGGTATTCGGTCGAATGCGAATAGAAATATCTTTCAGTGCGTGAAAATCACCATACCAAACATGCACATTATCTGCTGTTAATTTATAACTCATTTTACCACTTGACTTTTTTCTGCCATTTGTTTCGTAAAAAAATCGCGATGCCATTCATAACAAATGTGATAAACAATAAAACGATGATCGCTGCTGCGGCATTCGTTGCAAATTCCTTTTCGGGTCTGCTGATCCAGTTAAATATCTGCATCGGCAAAACAGAATACTGATCCATTGGCGATGAAGGGGCAAATGGAACGTATGTCAATGCGCCGACAACAATTAACGGAGCAGTTTCACCAATTGCCCTTGATAAAGCAAGGATAACTCCAGTAACAATCCCTCCTCCTGCCGCCGGTAATATCTGGTGAGCAATTGTTTGCCACTTTGAAGCGCCCAACGCAAAACTCGCTTCACGAATTGTTTTAGGAACCGCTTTAATCGCTTCACGTGTCGCAACAATAATTACCGGTAAAATCAGCAAAGCAAGTGTAAGCGATCCTGATAAAATGCTTCCTCCAAGTCCTGCAGTACGCACAAACACTTCTAATCCTAGTATTCCATAAATGATGGATGGAATTCCTGCGAGGTTTGTAATATTTATTTCCAAAATATTGGCTAGCCTTGATTTCTTTCCATACTCCTCGAGATAAATTCCTGCGGCAACACCTAAAGGAATAGCAATTAATGCCGTCATCCCCAATATCCAGATAGTACCCATTAATGCTGTATAAATTCCGGC
>JBIOHA010000280.1:0-3612 GCA_044448625.1 Chitinophagales bacterium
AATTATATCATTGACATTACCGCCATCAATTTTGTAAGTGATGATGTGCTTCAAAGTTTTTGCACAAATTTCAGCGATCGCAATATGGTTTTCCATGGCAACTTTGCTGAAAAGAAAATTTCTGTTGAGGTTACTCCGCTTAAGGACAGCACAGGAAACACCTGGGATGTCGCAAGATGGAACCAACACCTTGCTGAGCGTGCACCAAAAATGCAGGCGTTGATGCAAAGCATGAATAAATAAATTTTTCTTATCCTCAATACCCTACTATTGCTCAGGCGATCAGGAGTTTTATTCATTCTGTTGAATGCAGTATTTATTGTAAATGCACAATACTGCATTCCTGATTATACTGTCGGCACCACCGACGATGATTATATTGATGGTTTTGAACTCGGCACCATCAGCAATCTTGCTACCGGCGGTGGCGATGGCAGCGGTTATACTGATTTCACCGCCTTAAGTACCTACCTGAATATTTCTGATACCTATTCTATTCATGTAGTAAACACACCCTCTTTTTCAGAGTCGTACCGATGCTGGATCGACTACAACCAGGATTTGGAATTTACTGATGATGAAGAATTATTTGAATCATTTACCTTAGGTTTAGCAGGAGAAACAACAGAGGATTTTACCGTTCCTCTCACTGCTGCTCCTGGGTTTACAACCTTAAGGATAAGATGTGTTTTCGCTACAGCCGATTTTGATGCATGCGGGACCGAAACCTATGGCGAAGCTGAAGATTATTCCGTGTTCATCGGTGGGTTCACGCATGATCTTTCAGTATTTTCTATTGTTGAAATACCGGCAGCTTGTGAACTATCCAGCGCTGAAACAGTATCCGTGATCATCAGAAATTACGGAACGGAAGATGAATCGAGTTTTGATGTGAAGTTTTCTGTAGATGGCGGAACATTTGTTTCAGAACCATTCATAGGAACAATTGTAGCAGGCGGCACTTATTTATATACTTTCTCGTCAGGTGCTGATGTTTCTGCAGATGGATTTCATACCCTTGCAGCATGGACTTCTTTTGCCGTTGATGAATTTCCCGGAAATGATACTTCCACTATTATTGTCGAAAATACTTTTACTTATTTGACCACCGGATTTCCACTTAATATTTGCTACAGTGGTGATAATATTTTTCCCAGCCCCATTGCTGCAGGAGGAACCTGGAGTGGTGATGGAATTATTAATGCATTAACAGGTGAACTTGATCCATCGCTTGTAGGCGGAATTGGTTCGAGCACGGATATTACTTATAGTTTTTCACCAATAGCTGAATATACTGTTTCAGAAATTCCGTTTGCTCCATATACTTTATTGCTGCCTACAGAACTTACACTTGGTGATGACGATTTTGAAGATGATATCGATATCGGTTTTGATTTTACTTATTTCGGAGAACATTACGATAAATTATTTATTTCATCCAATGGATTGCTCGGTTTTGGAGTTGCTACCAATACGTATAATAATCAGCACCTTCCAGATCCCGCAATCCCGAATAATATCATTTCCTTTTGCTGGACCGATCTAAATCCCGGTGCCGGTGGCGACATGCGTTATGAAATTCAGGGGTCAGCGCCATTTAGAAGATTTGTTTTGGAATTGGATGAAGTTCCCCATTATTTAGCCCCTGAAACAGTTTCGCTGCAGGTGGTACTTTATGAAACTTCAAATGCCATTGATATTCATGCTGTAGATATTCAATCTGATGGAGGTGAAGTTACACAGGGAATAGAAAATCAAACGGGCACCGTTGCTTATTTTGCCGATGAAGCTTATAACAAAGCGCCTTTTTCAATGACTGAAATAGCCTGGCGATATGCAGTTACACCATGCGATGCGACAGTAACTGAAACGATCAGTTTTATTGAACCACCTGTTGTGGAACTTGACAGTGCAGAGGTGTGCACAGGAACGATCGTTACTCTTGATGCAGGTGCGGGTGCTGAAGCCTATATCTGGAGCACGGGTGAGTCAACACAAACAATTGATGTTGCCACTTCAGGAACCTATTGGGTAATATATTTTGCCAATGTTACCTGCTATGTTGACGATTCCACCAACATCATTGTAAATCCTGTTCCTCCAATTGATTTGGGGATAGGAGGTGCAATTTGTGAGGGCACCATGCTTGATGCCGGTAATCCCGGTTCGGTGTACGATTGGAACACAGGAGCTGTCAGCCAGACAATATTTGTAACTGAAAGCGGAAGCTATTCAGTTGAAGTTACCACTGCAATCGGCTGCGAAAATTCCGACAGCGTAGATGTTACAATAATTCCATTGCCAGTTGCTTCATTTGATGCAGTTGCGGGTGGTGCTTTAACCTTGTTATTTACCAATACTTCTGTAGGCGCTTTCACCTGGTATTGGGATTTTGGTGACGGTACCTTTTCATTCGAAGAAAATCCATGGCATACTTACCCTTATGCCGATAGTTGGAATGTAACCCTCGTTATAACCAACGACTGTGGTGCTGATATTGCTTCAGCTGCCTACCAGGTTATGACCGGAATAAATGAACTTGAAAATGAAGTACAGTCGGTTTATCCAAATCCTGCTTCCGGTCAAATTAATATTCACTTCAACAATGCAATTTCCTTCGGAACAGAAATTTACGTTTATGACATGCAGGGGAAAATAATTTCCAGATCAATGGTTAATTCCACATCAATAAATAATTTCACCCTTTCAACCAGTGAGTTTTCTCCCGGTGAGTTTATGATTGTAATTAAAGGGAGCGATGGAATTATTTCGATACCGGTAACAATAATTAAATAGAAAATGCACCCACGAGTAGTGGTAGCAATTACTTCGTGAAATCTTTGTGCCTGTGGCAAAAAAACTAAAAATCAGTTCGACCACTTACATTGATAAATAGCCAATATCACTTCAACAAACTCCAACAAACAATTCCAACAACTCCACCTGCTACAATACCGGTAAGTAAATAAATTATTGCACGTTTTCTTTGTTTAATAATTAATTTATTGAGTGTATGATTAAGAATGTCGCCAAGACTATTATCAATTACTGCTGTCTGCATATTTTCCTCTAGCAGCGCCGGCAAACTATTTTCCATTTCCTGATGAAATACCACTCTTATTTCGCTTATGAGTTTATCGTCGATGAACATGCTGAGCACCGGCATTTTTGATGTGAGCTTGTTTTCCATAAAATCATCAAACAGGTTGAGGATTTTATTTTCTATTTGTTTTAAATTCAAATTAACAGGGTCATTTGCAGCATCCTTAATAAAATTCCCAAACGAATCAGAAAGCTTTATTTTTTTTTGCCTGATGGCCAGCATCCATAAAAAAATATTTATTAGTCCTCCGGCAAATCCTGCCAGCATACCCGTAATTAAAAAAGCCGTTAATCCTGCATCCATTGCGAAGGATTTTGGCGCCAGGCGTTCAGTGTCGTTTCTGTTTCTGCGCCTATAATATTATTTTGAATGGCATAATTAATTAATGAGGGATAATCGCCAATGGTATATAATTTACAATCAGCTTCAGCAAAAGCCTGCGCTGCAATATCAAAATCATAAGTAAATAATGCCGCCATTCCAATTACTTCAACACCGGCATTTCTTAA
>JBIOHA010000281.1:0-3610 GCA_044448625.1 Chitinophagales bacterium
AATGTTCCCTCTTAGGGCCAGGGTAGAGGATTTTGATTTTGGGGCCAAACTAATATATTTTAGCGCAGGTTTTCTTCTGCAAGAATAATCTTCCGAACAGTTGTGGTGTTAGCTCCTGACTGCGCACTGCAAGAAACTACCTATCGGGAAATTTAAATAAGTTGCCGGCTCCCATTATTAAGCACATCTGATGCTTCAGCTATTCGGTTTTTCCATTCGTGATATAATTCTGTAATGAGCCCATCGCTTAATCCTTGTTTGGGGACATAAATTTTTTCAATGCCGGCCCATTTCATTACATTGATATAGATCTTCAAAGCAGGAACGATAACATCTGCACGATCGGGTTTAAGCCCAAGGTCGCGCACACGTTCGCCCATGCTCAATTCGTCCATATACATCATTACTCTTTTCAGTATCGAGATAGTTAAATATAATTTTCCGGTCTTCCCATAATTTTTCATGATATGATTGATATTTCCTCCAACACCAATTGCACTCAATTCAAAGTTGTGGTTCTTATTTGCTTTTATCCATTCCATCATTTCTTTCCAATCGGTATCGGTAACCTGGTCGTTCAACATACGCAACGTTCCGATATTAAATGATCTGTTGGCAATTAATTTTCCCTGGCCGAGCAGGGCAAGTTCAGTACTTCCTCCACCAACATCAATATATAAATAATAATCGTTGGGTTCCATGCCAAGTTGCTCCAGCGGCAATTCCATGATTGTTTTTCCTTCAGCATCTCCAGAAATAATTTTGATCGTCATCCCAGTTAATTCTTTAACCCGTTCGATTATTAATTCACTGTTGGAGGCATCACGCATTGCAGAAGTGGCACAAACTTTAAATGCAGTTACCATGTGTATATCGATGATATGCTTCATGGCGATCATCGTTTTTTCGAGCATTTCAATTTTTTCTTCTGAGATCAACCCGTCGAGAAAGGAATCTTCTCCCAAACGCACCGGTATCCTGATCATGGAGTCTTTATGAAATACCGGACCCTTTGGTGTTTCATATACATTTTCGATAAGCAAACGTATCGCATTACTTCCTATATCAATTGCTGCAAATTTCATCCTTATATTTTCGTGAATTATTAATTATATTTTTACCGGCACTGGTGATTCTGTGTTTGTCTTTTTATTTTTATTATCCTGATGCTGATCAAATATTTCTTTAAAATAATTATAAACGGCAACCTGACTCTGCACCAAAGGCTCCCCCTTCTTATGGCCGATATATTCATTTAAATGTCCGTGTGCAAGTGTCCTTGCTTTTACATTGTCGGTCCAGTGCAATTCAAGCACCTGCTTTAATTGTTTTTGTATTTCTTTGTCCAGCACCTTTACCAGCACTTCCACTCTGAAATCAATATTGCGCTCCATCAGATCGGCCGAGCCGAGAAATATTTCTTCTTTTCCTGCATTGTGAAAACAATATACCCGAGAATGTTCCAAAAATCTGTCGAGAATACTTATGGCCTTAATATTTTCACTCAGGCCGGGCACACCGGGAACTAATGAACAAATTCCCCGCACGATCAATTTTATCTCAACACCTGCCATGCTCGCTTCGTATAATTTTTTTATGATCTCTTTGTCGACAAGATTATTCATCTTAAAAAATAATTTCGCAGGTTTTTTTTCTTTTGCATTTTTTGTTTCGCGAACAATAAGTTGTTTTAACCGCTGCCGCATATTAAGAGGTGCCACCATCAGGTTTTTATGTTTACCAACTTCAAACTTATTGTCGAAGAATTCAAAAATCTTTTTTACTTCCTTTGTTATTTCGGGTCGTGAGGTGAGTAAAAAACAATCGGAGTACACCTTCGCCGTGTTCTCATTAAAATTACCGGTTCCGACAATTGCATATGAAATATTTTTTCCTTCATGCGTATGCTGCACGAGACAGAGTTTTGCATGCACTTTTAAATTATCGTCGCCAAATAATAATTTCACGCCTTCCTCCTGCAATTTGTTCGCCCAGAAAATATTGTTCTCCTCATCAAAGCGGGCCTGTAACTCCATAACAACGGTTACATGTTTTCCATTTCTCGCCGCATTGATCAAACTCAACACAACACTCGACATTTTTGCAACGCGATATAATGTCATGCTAATACTGGTAACATTCGGATTAATTGCCACCTCTCTCAAAAAATCATTGATATGGTGAAAACTCTGATAGGGGAAATTCAATAAAATATCACGCTGTCTTAATACACTTGTGATACTGGAATAAATATTCAGCAGTGGATGATGCACCGGGGGTAATGGCAGATATCTTAATTCCTTCCTGTTGAGATCAGGAAAGTTGATGAAATCTTTGAAATTATGATACCTTGCTCCGGGAATAATTGCATCGTTGCGCTGCAGCTTCATCTTCTTTGCAAAAAACTGCAGCATTTCTTCGGGCATGGCTGCATCATAAATAAATCGTGTTGTTTCACCCTTTGTTCTTCGCTTCACACTTTTTTGAATGATCTCTAAAACACTTTGTGAAAGATCAGGATGGAGATCCAATTCTGCATCGCGGGTGATCTTTATTGTATATGCCTCAATTTGATCGTAATTAAAAATATAATAAATGGAATCGAGATTATACCTGATAATATCGTCGAGCAGGATAATAAATTGTTTTTCACCATCATCAGGCAAAACAAAAAACCGCGAAGGTTCAATATCGGGAACTTCAATTAAAGAATACCTCGTGGCACCGGGTTTATCTTTTTTGATCAGCCTCACTGCCAGATAAATTGTACGGTCGTTGAGCAGCGGCATTTTTTTATGATTGTCGATCATGATTGGAAATAATCGCTGACGCACCGTCTCGTTAAAATAATTCCTGATCACATCACCCTGCGCAACACTGATCTCTTTTTCGTTGAGTATATATATCTTTTGTTTTTTTAATTCTTCCAGGATCTTGAGATAAGCATTGTCGAACCTGTTTTTGAGCAGCAATACTTTTTTTTGGATCTGGTTAAGCGTTTTACCGGGGTTGGAATCAAATTGTTTAAGCTGCGCTTTTTCGAGTTTCATCATACGCCTGAGCACCGCCACCCGCACCCGGAATAATTCATCCTGGTTGTTTGAAAATATTCCCAAAAACCTGATCCTGTCGTTTATTGGAACTCGACTGTCCTCAGCTTCCTGCAACACCCGTTCATTGAACGATAACCAACTGATGTCTCTATTGATATATTTCAGTTTCAAATTTTTACTCTTTTTCTTGCCCATACATCAATGTTAATGATGAGCAAATTTAATCTTTGGCGAAAATAGTTGTACGGAAAGGGGCCGCTCCCTTTATGCGATTAATTAATTGTTAAATAATTTTTACCCTTCAAACCCGGGCTGGCAGCATTTCAGTAACTTTGAGCCATGGAGCAGGATAAATATGGGTTGAGGGGAGTTTCGTCGCAGAAAGATGATGTGCATAAGGCAATTGCCAACCTCGACAAAGGTCTTTTTCCCAAAGCATTTTGTAAAATATTACCTGATTTTGCCGGGGGCGATGATGCTTTCTGCAATGTGATGCATGCTGATACAGCAGGAACAAAAACTGCACTCGCTTATATTTATTGGAAAGAAACCGGCGA
>JBIOHA010000282.1:0-3597 GCA_044448625.1 Chitinophagales bacterium
GTATATATACAACATCACCATAAAAGTGGAGAACCATCGTGTTGAAGAATGGAAAACATGGATGAAAACAATTCATATTTCCGATGTCCTGGCAACCGGTTATTTTACAGATGCCCGCCTTTGTCATTTAATGGACGACGGAGATCCCAATGCGGAAACTTTTGTTGTGCAGTATACATGCAATACCATCGATGATTTTGAAAAATACCATCTCAACAATGCTTCACAACTTCAGCAGGAAGGTAAAAATAAATTCGGCGATGACTTTATTGCATTCCGGACCTTTATGGAGATAATTTAATTTACGGTTACGGAAATAATTCTCAGGCAAGTTTTAAAATATTCTTTTTAAAGAAATATGCACTCAGCGATAATACTCCAATTGCTATCCCCGACAATACTATTATATTTTCTATTATCCCTTCCATGCCGGTCTTTCTCCAGAAAATATCATAAAAGCCCTGAATACTCCAGTAGTTAAGAGAAACTACTGCTGCATTTTGCATAAATACAGGCATGATATATAATGGAATCATACTGCCTCCTATCGCACTCATAAATAAAATGATAATTGTTCCGAGCGAATCAGCCTGTTTTTTTGAAGTAACTATACTGCATAATAAGACCCCGAATGCTGAGCAGGCAATTGCGGTAATGATGATCATAATGATCAATGCCGGCAGGTTGATGAAAATATCCAGCCCGAATACGATCCAGGAAAATAAAAACATAACCGAAAGCTGAAATATTGATATTATGGTCGCTGTCATCATTTTTCCCATCATGATCTCGTAAGGGTGCAATGGAGCCTGCAATAATTTTTTTAATACGCCATTTTCTTTTTCCTCCAGCATACTTTCACCTATCGCTCTCACGCTGAACAACAGCATCATAATAGCTGTTCCGGCAACAGCCTGTATTAGCCCCCAATTCGTTTCCTCATCTCCCACGATACTTGTAAGCACAACAAGTTCCTGATCAGAATTACTGCTGTTGCGCTGTGTTTTAATATTTTGTTTAACAGATTCCTGCATTTCCTGTGGCAAATTTGGAAACATAGAATTCACCATTCTGTCGATCCCGATCTCTGCATCAACTTCTCCTTTCATTTCAGATAACCTGCCCACCAATAAATTTTGAATAATTCCAATTTCCATCTGTCTGCTTTTATCGAATTGCATTTCAACAGGAAGTTGTTTCCCGGCATTTAATGAATCTTCAAAGCCCTTGTAAAAAATAATATTTGCAAGCTCATCACCTTTTTGTATTTTTTTTATCGCTTCCTCCTTTTCTGAAACTAAAAAATCAATTCCAGGGATGCTGTCGAGAGATATTATTAATCCTTTGGATGCGGAGGAATTATCTTCATCTGAAAATAAAACAACAATAGCATTTTCACTGGGATCATCGTTTCCGGTAACACCTCCAAAGGCCAGGGCAAACAGGGTTATCAATCCAACGGGCAATAAAAGTGCAAGGAATAATGCCTTTCTGTCTTTAAAAAAAACTTTGAGATCCTTAATTGTTATTTGCCACATAAAATATTTTTATTTATTTAATCTCTCAATTTCCTTCCCGTGAGGTGGAGAAAAATTGTTTCCAGACTGGTGCTTTTTATATCAATGTTGAGAATGTTGATACCCTTCTCAGAGCATTGTTTTACAACATCCGGCAGCACCTTCTTCACATTTTTTGAATAAACAATAAACTCATGTTTTTCGGGTTCATGATATATCTTATAACCTTCTATTTTATCAATGACATCACCGGTATAATTTATCACTATCGACTCCTCAATATCATTATTGTTGCGCAGCTCCTGAAGTGTTCCCTCCGCAATAATTTTCCCCTTATCGATTATTCCTATCCTGTCGCAAAGCTTTTCAGCTTCTTCCATATAATGTGTAGTGTATAATATTGTCTTCTTATTCTGATGTAATTCCTCCAGCAACTCATAAATTTTATTCCTGCTTTGCGGATCAATACCCACGGTGGGTTCATCCATTAAAATCAGGTCGGGATCATGCATCAATGCACACGCAATATTTATTCTTCTTTTCATTCCGCCGGAATATGTTTTCACCATGTCTTTTTTCCGGTCGTCCAATTCCACCCATTTTAATAATTGATCTGCTTTTTGTCTCGCTGCACTTCCTTTAACTCCATATAAACTTCCCCAGAACAATAAATTTTCCAGTGCAGTTAACTCATCATACAATGCAATTTCCTGCGGCACAACACCCATTCTTTTTTTAACATCCCTGGTGTGTTCATAAACGTTGATTCCATCAACAAATATCTTTCCCGCATCTGGTTGCATGATGGCGCTGATCATATGAATTGTTGTAGTTTTACCGGCGCCATTCGGGCCAAGTAAACCATAAAATAAACCCGGTTGCAGAAATAAGCTGATGTTTTCAACTGCTTTCAGGTTATTAAACGATTTTGAAACTGATTCAGTCCGCAACATAATGAGGTAAAATTATCAATTTGATGATAGCAGGATAAATTAGTTCGACGAACGGGTAATTTAAAGAGATAAACAAAGTAAAAAGTCGTTGGCTTTTAATTAACCAGGAGCTGGTAACAATCATCCATGAACGAATCAGTTCAATATAAAGAATGGGATTCAAAATTCTTTGGAATCAAAACGGGCGACCTGATCGCTGCGGGAGATGAACCGTTTCTGTTGAACAAGATCAGCGCAGCTAAAAAAGCCGGCTATGAATTATTATACTGGAAGATCAGCAGTGGAGATAATAAAGCGCTAGCCATTGCCAAACAACTCAGATTTTTTTTTGATACAAAGATCACCTATACAATAAATACCAATTCAAGAAATATTCAACTGGAAAAGGATATCATCAAAACTTATACTGATGAACCCTCACGCCAATTGATAAAACTCGCAATCCAGGCCGGTGCATGCTCAAGGTTTAAACTCGACACGCATTTCAAGCCCGATGCATATGAAAAAATGTACACCGTCTGGATAAAAAGGTCGACATCGGGACAACTTGCTACAGATGTATTTACAATTGAAACCGGGGCAGTTATTAAAGCCTTTATTACTTTTATAAAAAGGGGTGATAAAGCTGAGATCGGTTTAATTGCTGTGGATGAAAAATTCAGGGTGAAGGGATACGGAAAAAAATTAACGGAATTTATTATCGACCATTCCTTTAACCTTGGATGCCGCGAATTATCCGTTATAACTCAAATTCAAAATGAACCGGCCTGCAGGCTTTATGAAAGTTGCGGCTTTAATATCACAAAAAAAGAATTTATTTTTCATATCTGGCTGAATGGATGAACTCACAGAATATTCGCGATTTCAATTGGCGTTGCGCAATGGCAGCGACAGGGAAGAAATTTGGATTGCGTATAAAGGTATTATCTATGACGTTTCTGAAAGCACCCTTTGGCGAAATGGAAAACATTATGAACACTTTGCCGGTCAGGATCTGACAAATGAATTACCCGATGCGCCACATACCGAAATAGTGTTTCAAAGATTAAAAAAGATAGGCATCCTTAAACAGGAGAAATAACTATATGGATTGCGGAGTTGCAGAATTTGGGAATTGCGGAATTTGA
>JBIOHA010000283.1:0-3593 GCA_044448625.1 Chitinophagales bacterium
GGTTATTATAAATTACATTGTTGCCAGAAGCCTGTAGCCAAAAGCTTGTAGCTAGCAGCTAGCAATAAAAAAGCCCCGCTGGAATAAACCGTGGCGGGGCTCACATTTGAAAACCCAATTACCCTTATATTTTTATAGACTTAACCCGTAATTATAAATTTTGTTCGGAAACGATGGGTAAAATCCTTCAATGATTATATTCTTTCCCTTTTTATCAATCAAAATTTTTGCCAAATCATTATAGTTGGAAATTTTTTGTTCGTCGATAGCAGTGATCACAAATCCTTCGCGAATTCTTGTTTGCTGGTAAACCTTTCCATTTTTGATTCCCGTGATTTTTACTCCGCCATCGATATTATAATATTCAGCTTCTTTCGAGTTAATGTCCTCAGTTTCAATTCCAAGACTCACAGCAGTTGCATTAGTTTCGCGTTTCATGATCTCGGTATTTCCATTTTGATTCTTCAATAAAACCACAAAATTTTTGCGTTCTTTATTGCGGATCACATTGACATTTACCTTGTCGCCGGGGCCATATTTACTCAATTGTTCCTGTAATTCGGGGAAAGAATGAACCGGTGCGCTATTAATATGTGTAATAATATCACCAATTTCCACTCCAGCATCCTTTGCTCCCGAGCCAGCAACAACCGTTGAAACATATACTCCACCCAGATCATCCTTTGTAACATCCACTTCCACCCCAAGATAAGCCCTTTGAACAACCCCATATTTTTTAAGGTCGCTCACCACCTTTTTCACAATATTTACCGGAACAGCGAACGAATAGCCTGCAAACGTGCCGGTAGGTGTTGCTATCGCGGTGTTGATACCAATCAGCTCTCCCTGAAGGTTAACGAGTGCACCACCACTGTTTCCTGGATTTACAGCAGCATCGGTTTGAATAAATGATTCTACAGGAGTTGAGGCGTTTGCACCAAGGATATCGATCTTACGACCTTTGGCGCTGATAATTCCTGCAGTAACTGTAGAGGTGAGATCGAAAGGATTACCAACTGCCATCACCCAATCGCCAACACGTACAGAATCAGAATCGCCGAATTTAATATTTGGAAGATCCTTCATATCAACTTTTAATACCGCTATATCTGTTGATGGATCGGTGGCTACAACTTCGGCCGTAACCTGGTGCTTGTCAAAAAACACCACCTGTACTTTATCAGCATCTTTTACTACATGATAATTGGTAACAATATATCCGTCGGCATCAACAATTACCCCCGATCCAGAAGCCTGTTGTGGCGTTTGTCCGCCGTAACCATAGTCATCCCCGAAAAATTGTCTGAAAATATCATCCTGTGTTCCGTACGATGTGGTTTGCTCATAGGTGGTTTTTACATGCACAACCGAGGGAGTGGTGAGTGCAGCGGCGTAGGTAAAATCAACCGGCGCCATCCCGCTTGGAGCAATAGGGAAATTAGCATGGGTAAAAGAATATGGGTTTGAGAGTCTTCCAGCTTCTCCACCAAAATGATTACCAGAAAA
This sequence comes from Chitinophagales bacterium, assembly GCA_044448625.1. Lineage (GTDB taxonomy): Bacteria > Bacteroidota > Bacteroidia > Chitinophagales > BACL12 > UBA7236. Next base: position 1,507 of record JBIOHA010000283.1, read on the forward strand.
TTTATTATATAAAAATAGCGTAGAAACTGAACTGAGAACTGCAACGAGGGCAGTAATAAACAAAATTTTTGGTCTCATATTTTAATAATTTGATTTTTGCATTCTTACAAATTTCATGCATTATAACGTCACCTGAAAGAATGTCGTATTTTCGCTTAACAGAGTTTAACTGATTTAAACGCTTTTAACGTTAGGATGCAATTAAAGTTTTATAAGTATCAGGGTACGGGTAATGATTTTATCATCTTCGACAACCGTGATCATAATATAAGTGTACAGAAAAACAAATGGTTCGTACAAATTTGCGACAGGCGGTTCGGTATTGGAGCAGACGGCGTGATGTTGTTGAACAACAAGGCCGGGTACGACTTTGAGATGGTTTATTTTAATGCCGATGGAAACGAAAGCTCAATGTGCGGCAATGGCGGAAGATGCATGATCCAATTTGCTGCTTCTTTGGGAATGGTGAAAGAAAATTACCGCTTTCTTGCAGTAGACGGGGCGCATGACGCCTATATAAAAGGGAGTGAAGTGTATTTGAAAATGAATGATGTAAATGAAATTGTTTGCGCCGGTGATTATTATGAGTTGGATACAGGCTCACCGCATTATGTTACTTTTACAACAGGTTTAAACGGGCTTGATATAAAGTCGGGCGGAGCAGAAATTAGGTTTAGCGAACCATATAGGAAATCAGGTATCAATGTGAATTTCCTGGAAGAAAAAGGAGATGAATTATTTATCAGAACGTATGAAAGAGGGGTGGAGGATGAAACATTGAGTTGCGGAACCGGGGTTACCGCCTCTGCGATCATTTATGCAATTAAAAAAGATCTACCGGTAGGAAAACACCTGGTTGGATTAAATACCATCGGCGGTAAATTAAAAGTGCAGTTGACAAAAATTGATAATAATTCTTTTTCCGATATATGGCTAATTGGCCCGGCAGAAAAAGTTTTTGAAGGAACGATCGAATATATTTCATAAACAATCATATAACAGATTTATTAAACCACTTAAAAATATACACAATGCCACTCTATCCATTAAATGCCCAGAACTCCTGGACATATAAACAAAAAGACGGATCCACTTATACGAATTCAGTAACCGCTGCCAACGGCAATGAATTTACCATGCTGAATTCTGCAGCTAATAAATCTACCCTCGTAAAAAAGGATGGTAATGATTATATTACCGACGCTTATGAACCGAATAATTTTCAGATATTTTTAAAAGAGGGGCTGAAAGCAGGCGATACATGGGAAATTAAATTTACTGCAAACGGTATTCAGAGTATTTTGGTGATGACCGTAAAGGAAGCCGGCATTACAAAAGAAGTGGAAGGAAAAAATTACAACGATGTGATCATGATAGAAGGTGAAAGTAAAATGAATATGAACGGTAATTTAATGAGCCTGAATTTTTTCACCCAGTTTTATTATGCAAACAATATCGGCCTCATTCTCACCACATCTTCTTATGGTGATTATCACGGAGTGATATCTTATTCCCTGAACTGATCTGACATCCTTTTGGATGACCATAGCATCTGATTCTATAGATTGCTTTTTGTTCTGGCATGAATGACCTATCTTTGCCCGTCCAAATTTTTAACCTTCGAGATGGAGTCTGATGATCAAATACTACAAAAAAACAGATAATGGCATTGTAGAGATTGAGAAGCCTGAAAAGGACTGCTGGATAAATGTATACCCCCCCTTCGACCATAAACGGCTTGCAACATTAAGCGACGCCATCGATATTCCTATCGACTATCTGATCGACTCTATAGATATCAATGAGCGCTCGCGGTTTGAACAGGACGATAACGTAAAACTTATTGTGATCAATACGCCTATTGAGAACGATATGGAAAATTCAATTGACAATGATGCATTTTATATCACTATCCCAATTGGTATCATCCTCACCAACGATTATAATATCATCATCAGCTCTGCACAAAACAAAGTGATCGACTGGTTTTTTTCCATTGCGATAAAACATTTATCTCCAAGTGAAAAAGAGATGATCGTGATGAAGATATTTGAGAAGAATGTTTTTTATTTCATTCAATATCTGAA
>JBIOHA010000284.1:0-3592 GCA_044448625.1 Chitinophagales bacterium
AGAAAATGGAGAAATAATAACCACCTCAATTCAAAAACACCTTGAATTTATTAAAAGCAGAACGAAGGAAAGTGATGTTGAAGATGGTATTGTAAGGTTCAATGAGTGTGTCAGATTATTAAAGTGGTGGAGAGAAAGAAAAGTGCAAAAGGCATCAGGCAGTATCGACGAAGTACCGAGTTTTTTGATTGATCTTCTTGCTGCAAAAGCATATGATAAATGCGGAGTTGACACTACATATCCTCAAACTCTTGCAAATTGGTTCAGTTACTTAGCTTTCATAATAAAGGAAAAAGAAACAATTTGGTTTTCGGATTTTTATGTAACTCCAAAACCCGATGCAACTAAAACGTGGAATGTTTTGGATCCAGTAATGCCTGATAATAATATTGTAAAGAATTGGCAGGGTTACCAAATCGATGAATTGGCTTCATGGTTTCAAGAAGCAACCGAAATCATTAATAGGGCAATAGTGGCCGATTTAATGGGAAATGATGGTGAGAGTTTGGAACATCTTAAACAGATATTTGGCAAAATATTTCAATCACATTGTAATTAAAAATAAAAAATATGTATACAACATTTACAATTTCAGGAACAGAGGTTTATTCAGAAGCCGATGTAAAGGCGGTAATGAAAAATGCTTATGAGGATATAATTGGATTTGCCAATAGGGGAATTATCAGTTACTCGAGAGCGAAGACAATGATTGAAGATTTGATTTTCATTCTTAACAGAAAATGCCTCAAATATTTTGAAATCAGATTGTTCAATTCTAACAATATCAGAATTGAGGCATTCAGATACGAAGTCGTAGTTGGAAATTTTCTTGCCGGATCAAATTCTGGTGGTATCAATTATTTTAAATATCCCGAAGGAACAAAGGCTTCACTGTATGCTGAACTAGATTGGTCACATAATGATGCATCCGAAGTTGATAGAGTTTTACATGAAGAGCGAAATTGGGGTTATGGTGCAAAAATCGGATAAACTGACCACCTCTCGCCGGATGAAACTGACCAGTTGAGGCCGATTTAAATTGACCACCTCTGGCCGGTTGAAATTGACCATGCTGCGATAATATTTTTTTCATGCTGATTTAGCCAGCACAATATATTAAGATTTGAGCAATCAAACTTAATAAAGTGCCAAATAACCCGATCAGCATGAGTAGAATCAGACATATACTTCGCTTGTATGCGCAAGGACGAAGTAAGTTGCAAATTGCTTCACAAACGGGCGTTGCCCGGAATACGTTAAAAAAATATATCGCTGAATTTGACAGGCATCATCTTTCGATCGAGCAGATCAATGCTTTGAGCGATAAGGACCTGGAAGATCTGTTTATCAGGCAGGAAGAAAAACCCGTTAGTGATAAAGTAAGATTGCTGGTAGAACTTTTTCCAAAGTATAATAAGGAGATCAAGCGCAAAGGTGTAACTCGTAAATTATTGTGGGAAGAATATAAAAATCAATATCCGGATGGATTTGAACTGAGTCAGTTCAAACATTATTTTACTCAGTGGCAGGCACAAATGAATCCTGTGATGCATATTGAACATAAAGCAGGAGATAAATTATTTGTTGATTTTGCAGGAGATAAATTAAAAATAATAGACAGAGAAAGTGGTGAGATAAAAGAAGTGGAAGTTTTTATTGCCATCCTGGGTGCCAGTCAGCTGACTTATGTGGAAGCGGTGATGACGCAACAGAAAGATGATTTTATTGCCGCATGTGAACGGGCATTGATTTATTACGGTGGTGTTCCGGCAGCTATTGTTCCTGATAATTTAAAATCTGCAGTTACCAAAAGCAGTAAATACGAACCTACATTAAATGAATCGTTCGCAGATTTTGCAGAGCATTATAGCACCACCATACTACCAGCACGTGCATATAAGCCCAGAGATAAAGCGTTGGTTGAAAATGCGGTCAGGATTGTTTATACACGCATTTATGCAAAGCTCAGGTCGCAACATTATTTTTCATTGGATGAATTAAATCGTGCCATCATACTGGCATTAGAAGTACATAACGATGCACCGTTAAAAGGACGCAATTACAGCAGAAGGCAACAATTTATTGAGATAGAGAAAAATGTGTTGTCGCCCTTACCTCCGTTGCGCTATGAATTAAAACGACAATACCTGGCAACGGTGATGAAGAATGGACACGTAGCACTGGGTCCTGATAAACATTATTACAGCGTACCCTACCGTTACATCGGTAAAAAAGTAAAATTATTATACTCGGTTCACAGTGTTGAAATATTTTATAATTACGAACGCATTGCTCTGCATACGCGCATAAAGAGTCCATTCAGTTATACAACACTAAAAGAGCATATGGCTTCTTCACACCAGTTTGTAAGCGACTGGACGCCTGATCGATTTAAAACGTGGGCAGGTTCCATCCACGCTGATCTTGAATTATATATTACAAGAATACTAGAAGGGAAACAACATCCTGAACAGGCTTATAAATCATGTGTAGGAATATTAAGTTATGCTAAGAAGGTAGGTAATGACAGATTAATTAAAGCATGCCAGAGAGCCTTGAACTATGAGCTTTATAATTACAAGATCATAGAGAAAATATTAACCAAAGGACTTGACCAGATCACGGATGCCGAAGCTGATGATCAATTAAAAATGCCACAACATGAAAACATTCGCGGAAAAAATTATTACAGGTAAACCAATTAAATCAAAATAAAATGAATACAACAACATTAGAAAAAATGCAACGCATGCATCTATATGGAATGCACAGAGCGTTCAAAACGAGTATTGAATCTGATAAATTATCCGGGCTGACAGCAGATGAAATGGTTGCCGACCTGGTAGAAGCCGAAAGAGAAGACCGGCAGAACCGGGCGATCAACCGGCAATTAAAAAATGCGCGCTTCAGATATAAAGCTGATATTGAGCAGGTGCATTATAATGATGCACGCAATTTTGATCGCAATCAAATCATGCGTTTTGCTGAGGGTGGTTTTATCGAAAAAAAAGAAAACATCATTATTACCGGCAGTACCGGAATCGGGAAAAGTTATTTAGCTTCTGCCATCGGTCACCAGGCTTGCAGTTTAGGATACAGGGTATTGTATTTTAATACCACAAAATTATTTGGTTCATTAAAAATGGCAAAAGCCGATGGCTCTTATTTAAGAGAACTGGCAAAACTGGAAAAACAACACCTGCTTATCCTGGATGATTTTGGGATATTACCCCTGGATGCACAAAGCCGTTCTGCATTGATGGAGATCATTGAAGACAGGCATGGAAAAACATCTATCATTATTACTTCACAGGTCCCGGTAAACAAATGGCACGAGATCATTGGAGAAAAAACGGTAGCTGATGCGATATTGGACCGTATTATTCACGGAGCGCACCGACTTGAATTAAAAGGCGAGTCATTAAGGAAAAAGAATCCGAATAGTAATGATGATGAAAATGATGCTATCTTTAATTAAAAAATAAACCAATTTATTAACCGACTAAATCATGCATGAATCAAAAATCTTCGCCAGCAAAAATGGTGGTCAATTTGCTTCGGCCTGAGGTGGTCAGTTTAACCGGCGTTTGCA
>JBIOHA010000285.1:0-3591 GCA_044448625.1 Chitinophagales bacterium
GCATTGATTACTTTATTATGATAATTAAAATGCAACTCATGGATATATTTGGGTTGTCTGATATAATTAACGAATGTAATATTCCCAACATTTGGTAGTATTTATCAGATGATTAAAATATGCTTTGAAAAAAAATTCAGTTTATGAAAACACCTTCTCCCTTTCATCATTTATCTGCAATTATTTTATGATTTTTTTCACCTTTAAAATAATAAATTATGAAAACATTAATTTCTGCTTTGCTTGTGATGGCAATGTTCCATTTGCAAGCACAAAATTTTATTAAACATTATTTTTCTGAATGCGAGTGGGCAATTCCTAATCCTCCAGCACCCGATCCTCCTGTACCTGTACCCACCGAAATGAAATTCAGTTGTATCATCCAGAAGGATTATAATTTATTGATTGCGGGTACGCAAAATGACATGGCCACCCCGGCTAATTATGCGATCGTATTGCAAGAAGTCGATGAATTTGGAGGGATCGTTGATATCAGGACAATTTTTCTGGAAGATCCGGATGTTCGTGTAACACCAACCGGTTTGATTTGGGAATCACATGCAAGTGACGAATTTGTGATCATTTGCGGATATACAGGGATTCTTTCCGGCACAGGAGCCAATACCCCTCATGCATTTGTTTTAAAATATAATTACGTTTCACACACGGTAAATTGGGTGACAATGTATGACGAGAATCAGAGCGAATTTTTCGATATTGTAGCGCTTGACGATGGCTATTTGGTTTGTGGTGAATATTATGGAAGTTCAGATCAGGATGCACTTTTTTGTTCTGTTGACCCCACTTTTGGCGTATTAACTCCTGTATTGCAAATAAGAGCATTTACTAGTGATCATGCTGCTGATACCTGGTATTCCATGGAAAGAAAAGAAAACTATGTATTCCTTACCGACCGTTTTGAATATTATCCGGACGATGGTTATGAACGGAATGAGGCCTGGTGTTACCCGGTATAATCTGAATAATGGCACCTATGGGCATAGATCATATATTAAAGACATCAACGAAGAAGATGTTGCACGATTATATGCAATTGATATTATACCATCCGGATTAATACAATACGGAGTTGGGATCTATGGTGATTATAACGGACAAGAAGCCGATAATGACATGTTTCTCATGAAAATAAACGGAAATTTGGGAACCGTTTGGCAAAGCCGTTTCTGGTTCGGTCATGCTTCTATTACACTTCATGCAATTGAATCCTATCCGAATGGTTTCCATACCCCCAATGAGCTTATCGCTTACGGTAATAGGAACAGCAATCCAATTTTGGCTAATGTCGCTTCTGATGGGAGCTCTGTCAACTGGTGTTATGAATATACTCAGTTGAAAGCTCCTGTTGGCCCATGCAATAACTCCATGATAAGAATTGATGAGTACATATATGCTGTCGGCTGGTATACCGACCAAGTTGGAGGTGGAAGTGAAGAAGTAGGTGTTCTTCTTAAAACACATGCCGATGAGGGAACTGTTGACGATTGTTCTACAGCAAGAACTTTGCAGGTGAGTGAGGTAGCAATTGAAATAAATCCTGCACTGGATGAAGAAGATGTTGATTTAGAACAAATACATCCTACACCAACACCACAAGGTTGCACTTCATCTTATACTACTCCTTGTTTTGAAGAAAAGTTATCTGCTGAAGATAAAAATGAAGCTCCTGTAACATTAGTAAATAACATTTCCGGTGAGGCAACTATTTATATCGGAAACTATGATGTCAACAATAATTACGGATTGAAAATTTACAATATGATGGGGCAAATGGTATTGAATGCTGAAGATATAAGTGTGAGTCATACGTTTGAACTTCAGCACGGCATTTATATTTATCAGTTAAGCATTAATGATCAATTGGAAATTGCTGACACCTTTATTATAAAATAACTTAACATCAATAAAATTAAAAGCCTTTTCGCCTTAAAGGAAAAGGCTTTTGATTTTTTGCTGATCAATTTCTAAATCTTTTTATTTGAAGCATCTAGTATCAGGATAACAGCCGGTGGCAGCCAGTTGTTCATCTTGTGCAACAAAAACAATTAACAACATCATTGCCTATATTCACTAACTTTAAGATGGCGCCAGCCAGTCGTCACCCGGGGCCTGCACCAGGATGAGGTTGGTGATATAAAATGCTTTATTGTTTTGAGACATTATATCGAATTGAGATAACTTGTTAATTTTTTTCATCAGTATATTTTAATTATTTTATTGATTGTAATATCATCATTTAATTCTGATCTCATTAAATATACTCCCGGAGAAAATATTTCCATATTCATTTTAATGTCGTGCATTCCGCTGTCAAATGATTGATGGTCAACAGGGCGCAAAATCTCTTTTCCTGTAAGATCAATAATACTGATCGTGACAGTTGCTTCATCCACCAATTCCAATTGAATATTAGCAGCGGATTGAAATGGATTTGGAAAAACATCAATGTTATTTTTCGAAGGCATTTGTTCTAATGGAGATGATATTGTTTTTAATTCATAGGTATCACATCCGTCGATACGGGCAAGCAATTCACAATTTTGAACAGCATTGAATCCAACGTCGAACCTGATATAATTTTCCGCTTCATAAACTACCTGGTTTATTGAGCTGCCGGGAATTGTTGCAGTAGATGTAATATAATCTCCCGCAAGAAAACCTTTATGCCCGGTATGGCTTCCCGAAAGGGTATATACCGGTGTGCAGTTAACAGTGAAATAATGCGAATAGGTGATACCGTTATATACTAAATTGAACTTCCATGTACCGGATGTTGCCGTTGCCGACAGCAATTCAGGCAAATAACAATATCCCAAACTATAATAATTGTCAAAGGATTGGGTGTCGGTCCATTTTAATGTACCTGATGGATTATAAATATTGAAAGTAACAGAATAATCAGGCATCAGGTCCCTGATATATGCTCTGAATTCGATGTACTGTGCAGGAACAAAATGGTTGGATTCATACATATCTGCAGCTGTGGGACAAGAATATGTAACAGGCGTTGCATAATGTGTTTTTAAAGAAACCACTGCGGGATCGTAATATGGTTTCTGGTTGTTCCACATTGATGATGTGATGGTTGGATTACATGCTCCTTCCCATGGATCGATAACATTTCCATCGCCATCCTGCACTTCAAAATGTAAATGCGGAAGAAATGAACTTCCCGAACTGCCCACCTTGCCTAAAAATTCTCCTGTTTCAACAGTTTCTCCTTCTGCTTTTGAAGTTAATGATCCGTTTTTCATGTGGAAATAATATGCGATCGTACCATCATCGTGTTCAATGCCAATTGCATTCGCAGTTAATTCATTAAACCCGCAGTTCTGATCATAATTACCATCTTCTTTATAAATGATCAATCCCGCTGCCGCTGCAATAATATCTGCCTGTTCAGTTTCCATCATATTCCATGCATACGGAGCTATTACGATGTCGGTGCCCTGATGATTATAACCATCGTCAGTATCATACGTGCGTGTTCCGCATGCATAATCCTGCAAAGAACTGATATCACCACCTGTACCAACTGCATTATGATCGATATAATATGCGGTATAATAA
>JBIOHA010000286.1:0-3554 GCA_044448625.1 Chitinophagales bacterium
CATATAAACTCACCAAAACATATTCTTCGTTAATTATTTTATATACTTCATCGTTTGGCCAAACATGTTCTTCCATTTTTCGACAATTAACACAGGCCCAACCGGTAAAATCGATCATGATGGGTTTATTTACGCTGGCAGCATATTCCCTTGCTTCATCAAAATCGTGAAAACAATTTAATGCCAAAGGACATTCCGTATCGAAATGATAAATGGAATAAAACATCGGCGGCGTAAACCCGCTTATTAATGCAAGGTTTCTTCCTTTCTGCAAACCACTGCCGAAATAAATAGCGAGTCCAAGAAATAATAAAGCAAAGGCGCTCCTTGGAATTGTAAATTTTACTTTTTTATCGTCGTGAGGAAAACGAATAACTCCAGCGATATATAAAAAAGTAAGCAACGAAAACAATGACCAGAAGCCTAAAAATATTTCACGTTTCAATATCCCCCAGTGATAAGCAAGATCAACATTGGATAAAAATTTTAATGCAAAGGCCAGTTCAATAAATGCGAAAACAATTTTTACTTCATTTAACCAGCCGCCGCTTTTTGGTAATTTATTTAATAATTGAGGGAAAAGTGCCAGCAATGTAAAAGCAAGTGCGAATGCAGTTCCGAATCCAACCATGCCCATGCTCAATGCAGCACCGCCGCCTTTTAAACTATTTGCAAGCAACGATCCTAAAATGGGTCCGGTGCATGAAAAAGAAACAATACATAAAGTAAGTGCCATGAAAAAAATTCCCATCCATCCGCCAACGTCAGAGGCGCTATCTGCCTTATTTGCCCATTTTGACGGGAGCCTTATTTCAAATAAACCGAATAACGATAATGCGAATAATATGAATACAAAAAAGAAAACCATGTTCACCACGTTATTGGTGGAGAACTCATTTAATTTATCGCCCGATAAGCCAAATAATAAAAAGGGAAGTGAAAGTAAAAAGTAAACGGCAACGATACAGATGCCATAAAATGTAGCATCCATAATTCCCTTTCTCCTGCTGCGTGTTTTTTTTGTGAAGAAAGAAATCGTAAAAGGTATCATTGGAAAAGTGCAGGGCATTAATAATCCGATGAGCCCGCCGATAAATCCTAAAATGAATGTGCTGAACAAACTTTTATTACTTGCATCAGTAATTGTTTTATCCATTTCAGGATCGCAACTTCCTTTGCGTGCATAGCCGGTGTCAACAGCAAAATCGCCAAAATACTTTTTATTTATCTGTCCCGTTGGAGTATCAACCTGTATTATAGCTTCTATTTTTCCGCCGGATAATTTGAAAGAAAAATCTTTTGTGGGGAATTTGCATTGGGTAGCATCACAGGTTTGAAGGTCAAGATAACCGATTATCATCGCATTGGCGGAGTCTATTTTTATCTTTTGCCGCACTTCCATTTTATCGTGATAATATTTCAGTACCTTATTATCAAACAATGGTTCGGCTTTGTTTTCCATTTCACCGTACTCGACAAGTCCTCCAACCGGTTGATATGTTTTATCTCCCAGGTTATCAAAATATATTTTAAGCGGCTTGGTTGCGCTTTCAGGATTCTTTGATGAATATAATTTCCAGGTCGGGGCAATCGTAGCATTAAATTTTAACCAATATTCGGTATCTGAAATTTTCTCAGTGGAGGCTATCCATGTAACAGGATCTTTTATTTTCGAAAAATCAGTATTCAGATCAATATAGTTGCCTCCCGTAGTACCTGTTAATTCAAGACTAAAATCTTTGTTCAAAGGAATACACTGTGCATCATTGCAACTCATGTAATCGATATATCCGGTCAGCGTAACTGTATTTGCAACTTTTATTTTTTGACGCAGGGTAAGGCGCTTGTGATAAAATTTGATCATCAAATCATTGAACAGCGGTTCTACCTCTTCTTCCATCCTGCCCAATTCTTCCATCTCACCTATTAACTGAACCCCCGGAGGTAAAGTATCAAAATTTATTGTTGTAGGAAACGGACCATCCACAGGTGTATCGTGCGAATAAATTTTCCATCCTTCATCAACGGTTGCTTTAAATACCAGCATGTATTCATTGAGCACACCCGTACTTGTTGAAGTGATCTCCCATTTAACAGGCTCGAGAAGTTGAGCCCTGACCTGGCCAATAAAAATCAGGGAAATAAATAATTGAAAAATCTTTTTAGCCATCCTGCAGATTTATAGTTGTGCAAAATTAACGAAATCGCCCGCTCTCAGGTTCGTCTTTGCCGGCTTTGACATTGTAATGACTGTTAAAAGTTATTAAACAAAAGATGGAATTGCCGTTTTAGCAATGAACGACTCAAATATCATTCTCCCGTCTGTATTTCCGAGTGCTTCTTCACTGGCCCTTTCCGGATGCGGCATCATACCAAAAACGTTGCGGTTCTTATTGCAAATACCGGCAATGTTATATTGGGAGCCATTAGGATTTGATGCATCTGTGATATTTCCCTGATCGTCGCAATAACGAAATATCACCTGGTCATTTTTGATGAGTTCCTGCAGCGTTGACTCATCGGTATAAAAGCGTCCTTCGCCGTGTGCGATGGGGATCTTTAAAGCCTGGTTGAGCGGTAGCTGGGCGTTTATCCTGCTTGATGCGTTTTCAGCAGTAAGGTAAATGTTTTTGCAAATGAATTGCTGATTGTTGTTTTCAAGAAGTGCCCCGGGTAGCAAACCGGCCTCACAGAGAATTTGAAAACCGTTGCAGATGCCCCAGGCGAATCCACCATCGTTGCAATGTTTGATCACTGCCTGCATGATGGGTGAAAACCTCGCAATGGCTCCCGTTCTCAGCGCATCGCCATAAGAAAACCCACCGGGTAGCATGATGCAATCGCTGGTTGTTAACCCGCCGAGGTCGTGTTGTTTGTGGAAGAGCTCCACCACTTCACGGCCCATGACGTTGCGCAATACATGTATGAGGTCCTGATCGCAATTTGAACCGGGGAAAGTAACAACACCAAATTTCATTTTTTCTTTATTAGGATGTAAAGTTAATATATTGGAAAATGACAGTGGCACCCAATAAACCCATATGCATGAGTTCCGGCGGAGCCTGGTTTGGTGAATGAAAGAAATAATAACTTATGAAAATGGCTGACGTGATGAATAAAAAATATAATGCCGACTCACCGGGATATTTGTTCAATAAAATACTCAACAATGAAAAAATGAAAAGTATAATAAAGGATCCCAGATACCTTCTTACCTGGATGAGGTTGGAGGAAAATTTATTGCTATAGAATATTAATGAAATGATGAGGACGATTCCGATCAGGATAAATTTTATGATAGTTTCGGTTGTGAATAATACGGTAATATTTTCTATCGATGTCGGGAAATAAAAATAATTTTCAAAAAATTGCGGAAGCAGATCGAACCAGAACAACATCGTACCAGAAAGAAAATAAATGAGCAATATACCGGTAACAAATAAAATAAATTCCCTGAATGTGGTGGTTCTTATGCGCACAAGTGCCAGTAGGCTATATAAGCTAAAAATTATTTGTTGTTGGCACATTAAGATTGAACCTATACTTTCTGACCG
>JBIOHA010000287.1:0-3534 GCA_044448625.1 Chitinophagales bacterium
AGTATGCGTTGTAGATGCAGGAATTCCAAGAGCTGCCGTTCCAAATAATGTTATTGCACCGGCAGTTTCAGCACAAAATCCGCCCATTGGTTTTAACGGCGTTAAATTATGCCCCATTGTTTTTACTACTTTCCAACCGCCGATCAATGTACCGAGGCCAATTACCGAATAACATGTATAAAATACCCATTGAGGCGGTGCGTCAATGTTTGCATGTCCCGACGATGCCAGCAATAATATAATTATCCCTGCTGTTTTTTGTGCATCATTACTTCCATGGCCCAAACTAAATGCAGCTGAAGAAACTAATTGCATGACATGAAAAAATCCATCCACCTTTCGTGGTTTCGAAAGCCGGAATACCCAAAAAGTAATTAACTGCAAAATAAATGCGACAAGCAACCCTATTATAGGAGCAAGAATAATAAAAATTCCAATCCATCCAAGTCCCTTGTGATCGGGTTCAAACCATAATAATGCTGAAGGTCCAGCTTTAACTAATGCCGGCCCGATCAATCCGCCAATTAATGTATGCGATAAACTAATAGGCATTCCAAATTTTGTGCACAACCATCCCCATACGATAGCTCCTAGCAATGAACATAATATGAAATAATTATCGCCGTCAACAACTCCTTTATCGATCACACCCTTGCTCATGGTTTTTGAAACTTCCGTAGTTTGAAATATCCATAGTGCAGCAAAATTGAAAAAGGCGGCCCAGATAACAGCTTTTGTAGGACTCAATACACGTGTGGCAACGATTGTTGAAATAGAGTTAGCTGCATCGTTGGCGCCATTAATAAAATCAAATACAAGTGCAAGTAATACTGTGATTATAATAATTGGTTCTACTCCGCTCATACATCAGGTAGTTTTTACGATAATAGATTCAATAACATTTGCAATATCTTCACACCTGTCGCTCGCACTTTCCATTTTCGAAATGATATCTTTTATTTTAATGATCTCGATCGGATCTTTTTCATTTGCAAAAAGATCTGTTAAAGCAAGTTCGAAAATTGCGTCGCTTTGATTTTCTACATTATTAATATCAATTATCATTTTCCTTAACTTCTCTATATCGCGAACATCGCGTAATTCTTCCAGGGCTGCTTTTACCTTTACCGTTCCCTCATGGATCAATTCCGCCATTTTTATTACCGCTGCCGGCATTTTATTGGGCTTGTATAATTTGATCCTCAATGCGGCATCTTTAACATGATCTGCAACATCATCAATTGTTGAGGCCAGATAGTGGATATCTTCCCTGTCGAACGGGGTGATGAACACGGTATTCAAATTGTTCATGATCTCATGGGTGATCTCATCCCCCAAATGTTCTACATGTTCAATCTCCCTGATAAGCATTTCCCGCTTTTCAAGATCGGGTTCTTTCACACAATGCAAAAGCAGATCGGATATGGTAACAATGTTGTCGGCCGCTTTTCCAAACAGCGGGTAAAAGGTCCTGTCTTTAGGCTGGAAGAATTTTAAAACCTTGTCGATTGACATAGAATGGAATTTAAGTTTAGGTTAAGCAGCCGCTAATTTAAACAACTGCGCTGTTAATTAAGAAATCTTTATATCAGCATAAATTAAATACTGGTTTAATATAGTCTTAACATTGGACTTCTACTTTTGCCGTTAATAAAAAAATAATATGATCAGGCGAATTTCTTTCCTACTTGTTGCTTTCATTGGATTAGTTTCATGTGGCGACAAAAAGCCGGCAGCTGGCGATGAGACCGAGATATCCGGCACAATTTCACTCGATGGTTCGAGCACTGTGTTTCCGCTGAGTGAAGCAGTTGCAGAAGAATTTGGTTTAAAAAATCCTAAGGCCAGGGTAACCGTTGGCGAATCGGGAACCGGCGGCGGATTTAAGAAATTCGGTCGTGGTGAAATTGATATCTGCGATGCGTCAAGACCAATCAAGGACAGCGAAAAAGCGGCCTGTGATTCTGCCGGCATAAGTTATATAGCTCTTGAGATCGCATATGATGGGATCGCAATTACTGTAAATCCTCAAAATACATGGGTCGACAAACTTACAATTGCCGAATTGAAAATGATCTGGGAAACAGCAGCTCAGGATAAAATTAAAACCTGGGACCAGGTGAGACCAGGATTTCCAAAAGAGCCAATGCATTTATATGGCGCCGGCACCGCAAGTGGAACCTTTGATTTTTTTACCGAGGAGATCTGCGGTAAAAAAGGAGCCAGCCGTGGTGATTATACGGCAAGTGAAAACGACAACCAGTTGGTTACTGGGGTTGCCGGCGATAAAGGGGGCTTGGCCTATTTTGGAATGGCCTATTATGAAAATAACAAAGAGAAATTAAAGATAGTACCGGTTGATAATAACAATGGTGGGGTGATCCCAACCCAGGAAACAGTTTTAAATAAAACCTATTCGCCGCTATCGAGGCCACTTTATATTTATATCAATGAAAAAGCATTGGCCCGACCAGAAGTAAAAGCATTCGTTACATTTTATATTGACAATGCTGCGACTTTAAGCAAAGATGTTGGTTATGTTCCCTGTGAGGAAAATGTTTATGCTTCCCAAAAAGAATTATTGAGATCGGCAATCGAAAAAGTTTCACCTGCTGCAAAATAAAAAATCATTAATGTTCAGGTAGTTACTATTGATCGTAATTACCTGAACGTTTTAATTTTTGTGAAAAGGAAAGAAAAAATAATAGAATTTGTACTTGCATTAAGTGGTGGTATCACCATTTTAACCACGATAGGAATATTGTGGGTTTTGCTGTACGAATCTATTCTGTTTTTCAAAGAAGTTTCTTTCGTTGAATTTTTTACTGACACCCAGTGGACCCCATTATTTGACGATAAACATTTTGGAATACTTCCACTTATTAGCGGTACTGTGCTCACCTCATTTATTGCAATTGCGGTTGCCCTTCCTATCGGTTTGAGCATTGCCGTTTATTTAAATGAATATGCACATCCAAAATTGAGGCGCATAGTGAAACCTGTTCTCGAGATCCTCGCTGCAATTCCAACAGTAGTGTATGGTTTTTTCGCATTAACGGTCGTAACACCCTTCCTGCAGAAATTCATTCCCGGATTATCAGGATTTAATGCTTTATCGCCGGGTATTGTAATGGGAATTATGATCATACCTTTAATTTCTTCGCTGAGTGAAGATGCGTTATATGCCGTTCCAAAATCATTGCGTGAAGCGAGCTATGGTTTGGGATCAACACCATTTCAAACATCGTTCAAAGTATTGATCCCTGCAGCGTCATCAGGAATAATTGTTTCCGTGATACTTGCAATTTCAAGGGCTTTCGGTGAAACCATGATAGTTGCAGTTGCTGCGGGTTTAGAGCCAAGGTTAACATTAAATCCCACAGTGCCTGTTGCTACTATCACCACATATATCGTGCAGGTTTCTATGGGTGATGTACCCCAGGGTTCACTTGAATTTAAAACAATATTTTCAGCTGGGATGATGCTGTTTGTTTTCACTTTTATTTTAAACACTATTACAGCGAGGGTGAAAAA
>JBIOHA010000288.1:0-3525 GCA_044448625.1 Chitinophagales bacterium
CTCTTTCACAGTTTCCGGAATTCCGCTTCCGTTATCCCGCACAGTAATTAAAATATGATCATGCAATTCCTTCGTTGTTACGATCACTTCAGGTTGGTAGTTGTTGCCGGCCGTTTTTGCCCTGGTGTTGACTGCATAAAATGCATTGTTGAATAAATTTAAAAGCACCCGCGAAATATCCTGCGGAATAATATTTATTTCAGGTTGTTCAGGATCAAATTCTCTTACCACCCTGCAATTAAAATTTTCAAGTGTTGCCCGCATACCGTGGTATGATAGATTTAAAAATTCATCCGCCAGCTCATTGATATTGGTCAGTCTCTTCTCACCACTTACACCCCGGCTATGCTGCAACATATTTTTTACAATACTGTCGGCACGCTTCCCGTGGTGGCTGATTTTTTTCAAATTTATTTTAAGATCATTCAACAATTCTTTCTTCTCCTTTTCGTCGTTGCTCTGTTCAAACTCTTCAATTAATTCAGAGGAGAGATCAGAGAAATTGTTTACGAAATTGAGGGGGTTTTTAATTTCATGTGCAATACCGGCCGTTAATTGCCCGAGCGATGCAAGTTTTTCCTGCTGGACCAATTGAAGTTGCGATGCTTTTAATTCATCCGTTCTTTCATCCACTTTTTGTTCGAGTGCTACCTGTTGTTTTCTCAGCGTTTTTGTGCGGTATTGCACAAATAAAAGTATCACAGACAAAGAAACCATAAACGCTATTACCCTCGCCCACCATGTTTGCCACCAGGGAGGAAGAATGGTTATGGGAAAAGAAATACCTTCTTCATTCCACTCCCCTGCATTATTGCTCCCCTTAATTCTAAAAATATAATTTCCGGGTGGGATATTATTGTAAGTGATAAGATGGCGATTGTCGCAATAGATCCAATCATCATCAAATTCTTCCATTTTATAAGCATATTGATTTTCACTATTCCGGTAGAACGACATTGCTGCAAACTCAAAAGTGAAATTATTCTGGTCGTGTGAAACTTTTATTCCCGATGGAGGAAGTGAAACCTCTTTATTGAAAATTAAAAACGAGCATAGCGATATTTTTGGCGGCGACGTACGGTTGATGATCGTTTTCGGATCAAAAATATTCAGCCCCGAAGTTCCGCCAAATACAAGTTCACCTCCCGGCATTTTACAAAAAGCATTTGTGTTGTATTCATAATTCTGCAATCCATCGTGGGGGGTGAATTTAATTGTGGTGCCCGTTGAAATATTCAACCTCGCAAGACCCCTGTTGGATGCCAGCCATAAATTATCCTCATCATCAAATTGAATGGTATAAATGGCATCATCAGGTAAACCCGTTTGCAAGGTGTAAAAAGAAAACTTTCCTGTTTTCTGATCAAATTTATTTATGCCGCCACCATTTGTTCCGATCCAAATATTTCCGGCATTGTCCTCAGCTACACAGCGCACATTATTTTCATTCAGGGAGTTGAGGTCTTCGGGATCGTTTAAATATTGAGTGATGGATCCATCAGGGGAAATTTTATTTAATCCGCTAGCCGTTCCTGCCCAAATGTTTTTATTCTTATCTTCAAATAAGCTATAGGCAGGAACGCCGGTGATACAATTTTTTTTATTCACCCCTGTGGGGATTTTTATTATTTTCAATGTCGATGGCTCTGCATTTAAAAAGGAATCTACATTTACTATCCCTACCATTTCGTCGGTTGCCAGCCATAAATTATTTTTCGAATCAATGAGCATCGACCTGGTCTGCCTTCCCCATTCATCCATTGGAAATCCTGTTTCTACTGAATATTCTTTATAAAAAGCCGTTGCTGAATTATAAGCAAAATATTTTCCGTTCCAGGTGCCAATTATTATATTCCCTTTTTTATCTTTTACGGCAGCGGTATAATATCCGGGCTTTGTCAACTCTGGAATCACCACGGCATTATTTTTATTCTTAACAAATTCCGAATTTCCTGTATTCTTATTAATTACGCATAAATTGGTGAGTGTGCCCGTAAGCAACTGATCGCTGTCTAAAGCCAGTACTGCCCGAATATCGTCGGATAATAATTTTCCAGACAATGCCCCTGCATTAAGCGGAATATAAGTCCTGAATATTTTTTTCTGCTTTTCAATTTTTAACAATCCCTTGCTTACTGCGGTTACTAGCAATACACCACTGCTATGTTTAATAACTGCAGAACATGAATTAGACCAAACTGAATTTGGGTTTCCTGGTATGTTTAAATATTGAATGATATTTCCTGTTGAAGGGTCTATTCTAATTAACCCCAACCCATCGGTTGTTGCCCACATTTCTCCATCTTCGTCCCTTGCAACTGAATAAACTGCATTATCACTTCTGTTTGGAATATTGTTCACATTTACATCATAAACTTTTTCCTGTCCCGTTTTAAAATTTATGCTGATTATTTTTCCATGTGTTGTCCCTATCCATGCCTCATCTTCACCCACAAGATTAATGCGGAGATAATTATAATCGGCCCATGTATGTTTGGGTGTGTACAGAGTTGGATGAAGGGGATCGTTCTCGTTGAATATAACAAAATTATTTCCTGTGAAAAATGTTTTGATCTCGTGAGGATAATTACTGTATTGAATTGCGCTTTCCCGGCACCACATATATCCTCCACCTGTTCTTGCAAGTTCCGAAGTGTCGGGTAATGCATAATCGAAAAAGTTTTTCTTTTTTAAATCAAATCCTTTCATGATCACATCACCGTTCGACCTCAATAAAAAAATATAATCAAAGACGACATAAAAGCTGTTAAATTCCTCTCCATTTAATGGCAACACATAATCAATAAATTCTCCGTTAACCGGGTTAAAACAAATAAGCTTGTTATTGGTCAAAAACCAGCAGAGGTTGTGTCGATAATCAGATTGCGGGTTTTTAAATTTTTGGGGGCCTGAAAGATGATCGGGTAATTTATAATTCTTGAACTTCTGATCGCGGCTCAGGTAAATCGAGATATATTTATCCGTGATAAAAATGGGGTTCTTTGCAGAATCATAAAGAATAATATTGGGTTTATTTTCGGCAATGCTGTTGGGATCCGACGGGTCGTGCTTAAAAGTTTTAAATGAATAGCCGTCAAACCGGTTGATACCCTGTTCTGTTGCGATCCAGATAAACCCTTCACCATCCTCAAATATCTCGCGAAATGTAACTGCCGATAACCCTTCCTCCTGCGAATAGCGTGTAAAGTTGACATCCTGCTGAGCAGAAAGTCCTTGTAAAAGGAGGATACATATGATGAACAGCCAATGCGTTTTGTGCATATAGTACAGGGTCTTCAAATAAACTGCAGGGGTTGTAATGCCTGCATTTTTGATCAATATCGCCAATAAAATTATAAATTTAATTTTCATTCGATACCCGACTTAATTCTCCGGTCTTAGACTGAAGCCATTGCTTGTTGGCCAATACTGTCGAGTTTATTACTTCCTGGTTAAGGGCGGCATATAATTTTTCCCATTTTACTTTATCAAAAACAGATTGTTCCAACCTCAGTTTATATAGCC
>JBIOHA010000289.1:0-3525 GCA_044448625.1 Chitinophagales bacterium
AACATGTCGTTCATATAGTTGGTTTTATGATGAAGGACATTGACCGTAAATTTTACCCTGATGAGTTGCGGCTGCGAAGTACTGTTTATTGCTGAAGCGCCTTTTGTATCTGCTGATTGAGCTGTTCCAGTTCGGCGTTGATATCCGGTTCTGTTATATGCTCTGTAGGTTTACTTTCCTCCCCCAGTTTCTCTACCATCATTGTCAATACCGTCATGGCGAGATAATCCTGTCTATCGCTGTTTGTGTGCTGGGTTTGGAGTTCCTTTATTTTTTCAGCTATAATTTTTGCTGCTTTTCTAACAGTTTCTTCTTCCTCAGGTTTCACCTTCAACCTGTAGGGCCTGTCGCAAATTGTTACCTGAATATTCAACAATTTACCATCCTCACTATCCATCGGGTTATTTACACTCAATTTGTCCAATAGGGCTAAAGTTAAGTAAAGATTATGAAATTGGTAATTGAAGTAAGAAGGGGGAAGTTAGAAGTATGGTATCAGGTTTCAAGTATCAGGTTTCAAGTATCAGGTATCAGGTATCAGGATGTGGATGCCTAAATAAGGCTGACCATTTTTTCCAGAAGGAAGCAAACCCTGCCAACTTTTCCAACCCTGTTAACCCTGCAACCATTTCCCACCTTTCCCACCTCAATCATTCAACATTGCAATGCAGTCATCCACGTCGCGGATAAGTTCGTTGATCTTTCTCTTCATCTCCGTTCTGCCGGGCGATGGTTCTGATCCTGGTTCGTGCTGAGCAATATTTTGAGCTGTTTTGATAAGATCAATTTGCTTTTCGAGGTCATCGATCTTTTTGTTTTTATCAGCCAACCCTCTGCGTTGAGCATCGATCTGGCTTTTCAGGATCTCGTTCTCGTGTTTAATTGCCTGGTAGCTCCGCAGCAACCGTTCGAGATTTCCCCGAACCATTTGCAATTGTGCCTGGGTTGGATTTATTGCTGTCGGCATATTATTATTATTTATGTCGAAACTACAAATTTATTATTTACGGATAACGGCATTTAATTCCTTTTCATATTTCGACATCAGCTTATTCATTACCGTTTCTACGTCTGCATCTGTTAATGTTCTTTCTTCATTAAAAAATGTGAGCCCAATTGCATAACTTTTTTTTCCCTCCAGTTTCTCTCCCTCGTACACATCAAATAAAATGACCTCTTTTAAAATTGGCCCTCCTTCATTTTTTGCGATAGATTCAATTTCAGCATAGGTTATTGCGGGATCAAGAATTAAAGCAAGGTCGCGGCGCACTTCCGGGAATTTCGAAATCTCAGTAAATTCCACTTTACGGGAATCTAAATTTTCAAGCAACATATTCCAATCGAGCTCGACAAATAAAACATTTTGTTTGATGTCGAAATCTGAGGTGATGTCTTTTTTAATTATTCCGGCATTGCCAATTGTCTTTCCATTTGAAACCAATGCAGCGCCACTCTCAAACAATATTGATTGATCATTTCCTGAATTGGAAGATGAATTCACCCATTCAACAGGAGTATTAAAATGCTTCGTTAGCTGGTCAACAATCTCTTTCAAATCAAATAGATCAACAGGGCGATTTTTATTTCTCCAGCTTTCATCGAATTTATTTCCGGTAATATAAATTGCGATCCTTTCTTTTTCAATATAATCTCCATGCACCTTCGAATACACCCTGCCAATTTCAAATAACCGGAGGTCGCTTTGTTTGTGGTTGGAATTATATCCAATTACCTCAAGGCCTGTAAACATCATGGTTTGACGCATGCAGTCCAATTCGGCATTCAATGAATTCAGCAGATTAACACGATTTCCAATTTCGGCAGTGAGAAATTTTTCCGTGTATTTGGACCTGGAGATGGCATTTGTAAATATCTCATAAAATCCTTTGTCAACCAGGTAGCTGATCGTATTCAGTCTGGTCCTTTCTTTATCGGGTTTTGGGCTTACCAGATAAGGCGTTCTAACATTTGATGGCAGCGGGATATTATTAAAACCATATAGTCTCATTATTTCTTCGACAATATCAATTTCTCTTGTCACATCATTTTTATATGAGGGAACTTCCAATTTTAAACCTGCGTCATTTTCTTCAATAACTTGAATATTCACCGATTGAAGGATGGATTTAATTTTTCCAGGTGGGATGTCAATCGCTCCAATATTTTTTAGTTTATCATAATTTAAACTTATGTGAAACGGTTTTACAGGCGTAGGATAAATATCAATTATTCCTCCGTCAATTTCGCCGTTTGCGAATTCTACTAACATTTGTGCCGCAAGTTGTAAAGCGGTTATTATAATTTCCGGGTCAGTGCCTTTTGCAAACCGGGATGATGCATCCGTTTTTAATCCATGCCTTGATTCGGTTGCACGAATATAAGCGGGGTTAAAACAAGCTGACTCAATAAATATATTTTTTGTTGAAGATGTAATTCCTGAATTGATACCGCCATAAACACCGGCAATGCACATTCCCCCTTCCTTATCGCATATCATCAGGTCGTGCCTACTTAAATTTCTTTCCTTTTCATCACGGGAGATAAATTTTGTATTGTCAGGAAGTGTTTTAATAATTATTTCACCTCCTTTTATTTTATCAAAATCAAAAGCGTGTAATGGCTGGCCCAATTCCTGTAAAATATAATTGGTAATATCCACTACATTATTGATCGGTCGCATGCCCACTGCTTTGAGTTTATTTTGCAACCAGGCAGGTGATGCTTTTGTTTCAATATTTTTTATGAGAATTCCCGAGTACCTGATACAGCCTTTGGTATCTTCAACACTTACTTTTACCGAATTATTTGATGCACCCGCAGGAAAATTTAATGTTATTTTTTTTGCAGGATCATTTATTTGTGGTGATTCAATTTCTCTCGAAATTAATCCGGCCCTTAATTCTCTTGCAGTACCGAAATGAGAATTAGCATCGGCATGGTTCGCTGTTAAACCAATTTCGATAATGGTATCAGAATAAATGTCAAAAATTTCTTTTATCGAATTCCCTGCTATTGTTGCATCAGGTAGAATGTGCAGGCCTTCATGGCTTTCGCCCAAACCGATCTCATCATCAGCGCAAAGCATACCATTGCTTTCCTCACCGCGGATCTTTGCTTTTTTAATTGTGAACGGTTCTCCTTTTATAGGATGGATAGTTGTTCCTGTTTTCGCAACGATCACTTTTTGCCCAACAGCAACATTCGGTGCACCGCAAACAATTTTCAGCAATTCGCCATTGCCAATATTTACTTCAGTGATTTTTAATTTATCGGCGTCAGGATGTTTCACTACGCTCATCACTTCTCCGGCTATCAATCCCTCCAAGCCGCCCTTAATACTTTCATAAGCATAAACAGATTCAACTTCGAGACCGATATCGGTTAATAATTCTGCAGCCTGGTTAGCATTTATCGTAACAGGTAATATTTCATTCAGCCATTTCCAGGATATTTTCATGCCGCAAAAATATAGAATTAATCCCTGCCTTCAACATGAAAAGGATGTGCCTCGGTATTGAATACTAC
>JBIOHA010000290.1:0-3514 GCA_044448625.1 Chitinophagales bacterium
ACTTAGTAATCCTTATGGTCATTTGTTTGACCATTCTTGCAACCGCTTCATCCCAGGTTGATTGCACACAAACTTCTACGGGCAATATCCCGATAAACGACCTTGGTACCGGTTTTTTTATGGGTTACCAGGGTGGACTTTATCCCGATGGACAAAATGCGATGCCTGCAACTCATAAAAATGCAGGAACACAGGCCGTAAAATGTATTAAACCATTTAATGCTGCAGGTTAAATAGATTTTGAAAACGGCCAGATCGTATTTGCCGGTTTCGGCGCTTCAACGGCTGGAAATACTTTCAATACATTCAAAGCAAATGTAAACGATGGATATCCGCTCTATAACCCTTGTTTAAAATTTTTGAATTTATGTATGGGAGGTAAAGGCCTCGAAACAATGGTACCTCCGTTCCACGATTGGTATTGGGAATATCTCGTTGACACATTATGCCCTGCTTCCGGTGTAACAGCTGCACAGGTGCAGGTAGCCTGGATCAAATCTGCATCCAAAGAAGATTCTGTTCCTGAATTTCCGTTACAGGCAGATTCTATTTACGAAAAATATATACGCTCGATCCAGCGCATCAAAGAATATTTTCCAAATCTTAAGATCCTTTATATCGGCAGCCATGCATACGGTGGCTATTCCAGTGAATTTTCTGATAACGCCGACCTTGCAGGCGAACCCGCAGCTTATTATGGCGGCTTTGGTGTGAAATGGGTAATTGAAGCACAGATAAATGGCGATCCAAGATTGAAATATAAAGGCGCTACAGTTAAAGCACCATGGATATGCTGGGGACCCTATTATTGGGCCGATGGAATTATTCCAAGGGTGAGTGATGGGTTGACCTGGGTATGCAGCGATTATGAACCCGACGGAGGTGGATTTCACCTCGCTGAGGCGGGCAAAGAAAAAGAATCGGATATGCTGATCGATTTCCTTTATAATAATTTCAGCTCGAAAAAATGGTTTCGCAATGGAGCCACATGGACAGCCTGCGATCCTTTCCTGCGCAATGCCGACGGATCTCCGATCGACAACAATGAAGAAATGGATTATTATGACGATGAATTAATTATTTATCCATCGCCAAATAATGGAAATTTCTTTATTTCCTATTATAAGGATAATGATACGCCAAGTAATATCAGGGTTATTAATAATCAGGGACAAACGGTTTATTCCGAAATTATTGATCAACCTGAAGGTGATCTTTCCCTCCATGTTATACTTCCAAAAGTTGCTGCTGGTATTTATCATATTTCAATAGAAGGAAATAATACCCAGCTCGAAAAAACAATTATGATCAATAATTAATTTAATTCTTAACCAACTTATTAAAAGCATCCAGAGGCGGGTGCTTTTTTTATTTGGTGAAATACAGGAACGCTGATGACGCCGATTTAGCAGATTTACGCTGATTTAAATTTTCGAAAATTTGAAGCCTGGTAAGTCATTGCAAAAATGCACACGATTAAAAAAATAATTAATCAAGTGAGACGGTTTGGAAAACCAATCAGGTTAATCAAAAGAAAAGGCAAGCTTTTTTTTGATTTGAAACCTGATAGGTTTGAACTCCAATAAAAAATCCGTTTTTTATCCGCTAATTCAGCGGCATCGGCGTGCTTTGTATTTCCCGATTTAATTCCGCCAGGGTCCATCAGCATATTTAATTTTATTGGTGATGAGACCCCGACTGGGCCCGAAAATAGAGAGCCACACTTTGAGTGAGACCCTTAATTTAAAAGGCGCTCATTTTTCAATGGCGCCTTTCAAATTAATTATGCAAATTTTCTAATGTTGGATAATAATCCGTTTATTGGAAACATTGTTTTCATTTTTTGCGCTGAGTGTATAAATTCCCTGTGCAAAACCTGAGGAATTGAATGTATACACTGAATTAGCACCAACTGTTATTTTATCAGTGAGCATAATCTCGCCGATGGAATTGCTGATAACGATATCAACATCGCCGCTTATATTTCCAAAAAATACATTTACAGTTTCGTTAGCAGGGTTAGGAAATACTCCTGCAATTATTAACTCTTCATTAATTGCCTGGTGTGTGGTGTCTTCCGTTGTGTCAATTGCACTCCAATCGTATAAAAAGAGGTCGTCAATTTTTGCTTCTACAAGACTTCCGCCATCAAAACCTGAAGCATCATCTGTTCTAACGCTGTCTTCAGCAATAAATAAAAGTGCAACATCTTCTGTAAGGCTCACATAGTCACTTATCCTCACCACATTTCTTCTCCATGTATTATCCTCAGTATGTGTTCTTTCTACTCTTATCCAATCAATTCCGTCATCAGTAATAAATACTTCCCAAACATCATTACCCGGATTAGCACTTGTAGGAGATGCATTTGAATAGGTTCTGTAATAAGCGAATACAGGGTCTGTATATGGAGTAACATCGAAGAATGGTGACCTTATTGTTGTTACACCGCCATCAACATCATTATTACCAGGGGTAAAAGTATCACCGCTATTGCCGGTAAAAGCACATAAATTTCCGGTTCCTGTTGTATGATCAACATCACCCTGCACCTGGTAACCTGTTGCATCAATCGATTCGAGTGGTGTATTGATATCCCAGATTCCTGTTGTTGCATCATCAGTTCCTAATGGATCCACGATCCAGCTTCCGAACTCGTTATCGAAATCTTCAAATTCCTGCAATTCATATCCAACAATAATAAAGTATGGAAGATTGGGTTCAGTAGCAAGGTCAGCTCTGGAAGGAAGTACCACACCTGAGCATGCATTGGTATCTTCAATTTTAAAATAATATTCGATTATCGTTCCCTGCGGTTGGGCAGGAATACTTGCTTCATAACTTGTTCCTGCAACCAATGTCATTGCTGTTGCTGTATATGCTGCACCCGGTGAAGTTCTCCAGTTCATGGTAACCGATCCGATATATTCCGGAAAGTCAACATCAAGTTCAGTTTCAACAGGTATTGGAGTTAAAACTGCAACTGGTTCAGAAAATTCTGTATGGTCAATAGAAAGATTACCGATTAGCGTAATTCCATGCTCGCAAAAAGCAGCAGTAATTGCATCGTCGTTTGGAGTTCCGTCGGCAAGGTCGGCATTGTCGTCATCGGCCAATAACGCCTCGAGTAAAACATCCCTGTATAATTCACCTTCATTTCCGTCTGAAGCATCAGGTGTTCCATTTTGAGTTTCATTATAAAGATCCACCATAAAAGTATGGTCCATATTTTCTTCAACATCCCACCATGCTCCGGCAATAATTTCTCCGTCAGCATGCACTTCACCTACGAGATCCTGCGGATACACCTTAGGAGCTATATCATATCTGCGCACATAGGTTCCAGCACCACCTGTAAATCCCTGACCGAGGATCGGATTATCAGTAACACAAATTGCCCATACATCGGCATACCCTTCATTCATTGCGCCATTGCCCATTCCACCCGGATCGCCAAGCCAGCTATAGAGATCTGAATTGATTCCATGACCATATTCATGCATCACCACATCAT
>JBIOHA010000291.1:0-3508 GCA_044448625.1 Chitinophagales bacterium
CAGATAAAGTTAAAGCAAAACTGCGGTACATAAATGCTTTATGGTTCACAAAATCTTTTTTCCGTGCCTTCAAAAATGCCTGCAACGTGAAATAAAACCAGAGGACGGCCAGGATGCAGAAGCCAATCTGTGAACCTACCCCGCCATTGGCATACAATCCAATAATGAAACCCGATGGTGCCCCGAATAATAATATTGCAAAAACATATACCCTTCCATTTATGCGATGGAATTTTTTATAATGCCGCCGAATATATTTTGAAAATTGTGTGAATCCTGCAGGCAATGCAAATATTGCGGTAAAAACATGCACATAAAATGCGGGGAGGTACCAACTGATTCCGATATAATCCTGCTTAATTCCTAAAAATGCAGTATCGGTTCCAGCAGGGATATATTGCAAAACAATTTCAGCCATTAAAATTGTGGTAAATAAATAGAGCGATAATAAACCAGCCTGATAAACCGAGCGGGTTTTCATAAAATGATGGTTTCAGCAAATATAACGGACTCGAAGGAGGAAAGTGGAGAAATGAAGTATGAAGTGAGAAGTATGAAGTAAGAAGTAAGTAGATCCTTTTGCGCAACTTAGGTCTTTGGACATTGCGAGGTATGGCTGTTCCGCGAGTTCAAGAGCGGTAAACGAATAATGAATAATGAATAATGAGTCGGTAATACTTCGAATTTGGAAATTTAATTTATTCAGTGCCTTTTTGTGACCCTCTATGCTTCAATTGCTGTTTGGCTCGGCAGGTTTAGGAATGCCATCCTGAATCGCCTTCCTCACTACCGGCGCCACTTTCGTTCCAAATAGTTCAATAGAATGCATCACCTTCTCATGTGCGATCGGGCCAACAGTCATTTGAGCAAGGAATCTTGTATTCCCAAATAATTCGTACTCAAATAATATCTTATCAATTATTTCCTGTGGACTGCCAACCAGCAGCGAACCTTTCGGCTCACGCATCATATCAAACTGTTCTCTTGTCATCGGGCTCCATCCTCTTTCACGTCCGAGCCGCGACATGGTTTGCGCATAGGAAGGATAAAAATCATCGGCAGCCTTTTGCGATGTGTCGCCAATAAAAACATGCGAATTAATTCCCACCTGCAATTTTGTTTCATGATTTTCTTTGCTATAGGTATCACGATAAAGTTTTATTAATGGTGCGAACCTTTCAGGATAACCACCAATGATAGCGAGCGCCATGGGTAAGCCTAATTTTCCGGCACGTATAATTGATTCGGGTGTTCCACCAATAGCGATCCAGATCGGAATTTTATTTTGATATGGCCTCGGATAAATGCCGAGGTTATTTATTGCTGTGCGATAATTTCCTTTCCAGTTAATTTTTTCATTTTCATTTAGCGCCATTAATAATTCGAGCTTCTCAGCAAATAATTCATCATAATCGTTGAGGTCGTAACCGAATAGTGGAAATGATTCAATGAAAGATCCCCTTCCTGCCATAATTTCTGCACGGCCCAACGATAGCAGGTCAACTGTAGCAAAATCCTGGAATACACGAACAGGGTCATCAGAACTTAAAACAGTAACTGCGCTGGATAATTTTATTTTTTTTGTTTTCACCGCCGCTGCTGCCAAAATTATTGCAGGAGAAGAAATGAGATATTCTTTTCGGTGATGTTCTCCAACAGCAAATACATCCAACCCCACCTGTTCGGTTAATTCAATTTCTTCCATAAGGTTTTGAATTCGCTGATGCGCTTCAATTTTTTTTCCGCTAACAGGATCGTCTCCAGATTCTACGAAAGTATAAATGCCTAATTCCATTCTTGTTTATTAATTGAGAACAAATATAACATCGCAGCAATTGCAAATGCAGAATGGAATGCCAACAAAATAATATAAAAAGAGTTTAATGAAAGGGCATTGAAAATTCAGATTGTTTGCATCAACCGGTGTTTAATCTTTTTGACGAACTCTTCTTCTGCCATTTGAATGGAAAGATGAAGGGTGCTGAAGAATTCCCCTGTCGATACAATACTGTTCCGGATTGTATTTATATTCACTTGTGTCGGGCGCCTCAATAAATTTCCAGCCCATCAATTTCAATATCCATAAAACAAAGTTGAACCGGAAACTGATTTTCCTTGTGCGCATTTGATTTTGATCCGTGTGTAAGGTGATATGTTCCATATTAAAAAATTTAATCTTACTTTGAAAAGAGCATATTTCATACCTGATTTTTTTACTCCCTGCCAATTTTACTCTTCCCTCCACATTATATACGGAATTTCTGATGGCCCTAATTTAATTGTGGATATTCTTTATCCTTGTGAGGATTTGGACCATAGAAAATTCAAAAAACAAAGTCCATTTCCCAAAAACCCCTGCTGATGGCTGAGTAAAATTTTGCCCATTTTTTTGAAACTCAGGGAACCTGTGCGAATCACTTTCCTCTTTACCGCGAATAACCGGAGGGGCTACCCATATTCCTGAAGCAGCCAGCGATGCAATACACAACCTTTATCTTTATTATCTTTACCAAAAAATAATAAATGAACCAGCGTTATATCTTCCTGATGTTTATTCCCCTGATGTTTTTAATTTCAGGTTGCCCCATCGGCATTACTTATCCTCCCGGAGAACCTGGAACAGAGAAATATGAAAAAGCATTGATCGGAACATGGACCCAGCCTGATAAAGAAAAGGAAGTGCAAAAAATACAGATTGCAAGAATAGATGATTATTCTTTTAAACTCACTGTTCTCGAAAAAGGTGAGATGTATTCAGAGGAAGGTGATTCTTTTACGGGTTGGATGACAACCGTTGACGGCAAAAAATTTATTTATCTCCAGGAAGAAGGTAACAAGATTGGAAATTATTATACCTATTGCATCGACTTCGTTGATAAAAACTTAAAGTCGCTCGATATTAGTTTAAAGGAAGGTGGTGTGGATGCTGTTACTTCAACCGAAGCATTCAGAAAAGAGATAAGCGCATCGTTGAAATATGCTGATGCATTGAGCAGTGAGGCTACGTGGACAAAAGAGTGAAAAAAAGTTTAATGTTTGATTGTTTAGGCGTTTAATTGTTTGAATTGTCAATAGTGTACAGATATGCGTTCATTGTTATTGCTGAACGTAATTGTTCTTACATCACATTTATCTGAAGTTGCATAATATAAAATTTTACCTGCTTCCTCAGGAAATAGCATTGATATTTTTTCGATATTGATCACAGCGGGAACACTATTTACTGTTATTACAGCATGAGTATAGCTATAACCATGGAATATTAACTTAATTGTTTTCACCTTTGAGGCAAAATTTCCCTCTGGCTTTTCGAGTATAAATTCCTTTGCAGATGGTTGGTATATTAATTTTCGGGAATAATAATTACCATCGGTATAATCAAATGTCTCTCCGTCATCTTCATAATAAATAAATTCATTTTCCTTTCTGCCCACATAGAGATGGATGAACAATGTATCCATATTTCTGTCGTCAAAACTTTGAGCTGCTGACCGCATAGGAATTATAC
>JBIOHA010000292.1:0-3491 GCA_044448625.1 Chitinophagales bacterium
TAACCAATAAAAAAAATAATATACTTAAATTTCTTTTCATCTTTTCACAACGATAAAACCTGTAAGCGGATCAATAACGCCATCGAGGTATAAAATATAATAATAGGTGCCTTCAGGTACATCTCCGGTTGACGACATTGCCTCTACATTTGATTTACCATCCCATGGTTGCTCAATATCTTTCGATTCAAAAATTAGACTGCTCCACCTGTTGAATATTTTCAGGTTAAACCCGCTGAAATCATCGAGGCCATTGATCTCCAGTACATCATTTATTCCATCGCTGTTGGGAGAAAATGAATTTGGAACATCAACAACAGGTCCTTCATCAGGAACATCAGTAACAATAATATGGACAAAGGCAGTATCGCAAAATGAAGGTATACCATCATCGCAAACAACATATCTAAAATCATCGGTTCCCAACGCAGCAGGAGTATAGTCAACGGTATTTGAACCCGTAATAAATGCATCGCCCGCAGCACCACCCATCAGCAATTCCGAAATAATGAGTGCATCGCCATCACCGTCAAAATCATTTGCAAGCACATTAATATCGGCAGTGGCTTCAATAAAAACTGTTGCAGTATCATTTTTTGCGAGTGGCGAATTAAAATTGAGTGAAAGAACATTGATATATATGGTGGCAGTATCGCAATAAATATCAGATCCGATTTTGCATAATTGATAAATAATTGAATCCGCACCAATAAAATCGAGTTCATTCGGTTCGTAATATATTGAATCATATGGTCCGCCAAATGGTAGCTTGGTAGCTTCGCCGTGCTCGGGGTCAAGAAGGATCGCAAATTCTACTCCTTCCGCATCAAAATCAATGTCGTTATCAATTAAAAAGATCATTACCGGAGTGTTTATATACGTGTTCACAAAATCGTCAACAGCATCCGGAGCATCATCGCTTGCTGTAATTGTAACCGTAATTGTATTAGAACCACAAATATCTGGGTCGGTATCAGCGCAGGCAGTATAAGTAAATACATCGCTGCCAAAATAATTTAAAGCCGGGGTATAGATCACAAGATCATTCACATCATCAATCACTGCTTCACCATGAGATGGTGGAATGGTGATATCGATATAGATCTCTAATTCACCGGTGAGGTTGTTATCGTTTGCGGCAACATCGAAAACAGCGCCGTCATAATCTTCAGCTATTGAATAAATATCAGGATTGGCAATGTATTGAGCATATCCGGAAAATGGAACAATACAAATACTAATAATAAAAAAGACTGATCGCTGAATCCACAATTTAATCATCATTCAAAAATAGAAATTTATTCCTCATTTAAAAACGGGTATCTGTAGTCAGTTGGTGGATTAAATGTCTCTTTTATTGCACGAGGTGAAACCCATCTGAGTAAATTCAATATTGAACCTGCTTTATCATTCGTTCCTGAAGCTCGTGCACCACCGAATGGCTGCTGTCCTACAACGGCACCAGTCGGCTTGTCGTTGATATAAAAATTCCCAGCCGCATGGCGAAGTTTTTCAGTTGCCTTTACAATTTCATACCTGTCCTGTGAAAATATAGCACCTGTTAAAGCATAAGGTGAAGTGGTGTTTACGATCTCCAGTGTTTCATCCCATTGATTTTCA
Source organism: Chitinophagales bacterium (assembly GCA_044448625.1). Lineage (GTDB taxonomy): Bacteria > Bacteroidota > Bacteroidia > Chitinophagales > BACL12 > UBA7236. The sequence goes on from JBIOHA010000292.1 coordinate 1,621, forward strand.
TCATAAACATAAACACTCAGCACCGGCCCGAATATCTCTTCGCACATCGTCCTGTATTTGGGATCTTTGGTAACAATAACCGTAGGCTCAACAAAATAGCCCTTCAACTTATCATAATTTCCTCCTGCTATTATCTCCTGTCCATCAGCTTTAGCGTTTGAAATATAATCCGCAATGTTGTCGAAAGATTTTTCATCGATCACAGCATTAATGAAGTTGGAGAAATTATCAACTGGCCCCATTTTCATTGAAGCGAGGTCGTCGATTACATATTGTTTTACCTCAGGCCAGAGATTGGAAGGCACATAGGCCCTGCTGGAAGCCGAACATTTCTGACCCTGAAATTCGAATGACCCTCTTACCATAGCTGTTGCCAGCGCTTTTGCATTGGCACTTTTATGTGCGATGATAAAATCCTTGCCGCCGGTTTCACCTACAATGCGGGGATAAGTTTTATAAATTGCTATGTTGTCACCAATGGTTTTCCATATTGTTCTGAATACTTCGGTGGAGCCTGTAAAATGAATTCCGGCAAAATCAGGATGCGAAAAAATAACTTTGCCTGCTTCTGAACCGCTTACATGAATGAGGTTGATAACGCCATCGGGCAATCCCGCTTCCCTCAATATTTCCATGATTACCCATGCAGAATAGATCTGCGTATTTGAAGTTTTCCAAACAACAGTATTGCCCATCATGGCAGGAGCTGTTGGCAGGTTGCCTCCAATGCTGGTGAAATTGAAAGGGGTGAGTGCGAAAACAAATCCCTCCAACGCCCTGTGCTCCATGCGATTCCACATTCCCGGGGCACTTTCTGGCTGATCTTCATAAACCTTTGTCATGAACTCCACATTGAACCGCCAGAAATCAACCAGTTCGCAAACGGCATCGATCTCGCTCTGAAATGGATTCTTGCTTTGTCCCAGCATGGTAGCTGCATTCATAATATAATGGTAGGGACCGGCCAGCAGGTCAGCAGCTTTTAAAAAGATCGCGGCTCTCTGCTCCCAGGGAGTATTTTCCCAATCGTGTTTGGCCTTTAAAGCAGCATTTATGGCAAGGGTAACATGGGTTTCATCACCCTTATGATATTGACCAAGGAGGTGCGATAATTCATGCGGCGGATAAATATTGACGGTTTTTTCTGTCCTCACTTCCTGGCCACCTATGAACATAGGGATATCGAGCTTTTTTGATTTGAGCTCTGCAATTGCTTCTTTAAGTAATTTTCTTTCAGGAGTTCCGGGTGCATAACTTTTCACCGGTTCATTCATAGCTTTTGGAACATGAAAAAAGGCGTTCGACATTGCAAAAAGATTGATTTGATGCAAAGATAAGTAAATGGATGTGCTGCTGATTTTTTATGTAAGTAATATCGACCTTTTTCTCGAGGTAGGATAAGAAGCGGGTCAAATTATGAATAATAACGGATCAAAGTATTGTATGTCATTCCGGAAATTCCGAGCAAAGGAGGAATTATCCGGAATCTGTTAAGGATGCGCAGAATTTTTAATTAATTCATTAATTCAAGCTTGCTTTTATCCCAAAACAGATTGCGGGTCTGCTTCCTTCGTCAGGCGCCCGCAATGACGTTTCGAAAGGGCGTTACATGGTTCCCCCACCGAAACAAAAATTTTCCTTTCGACGCTGAACCTGAATAGATGAAAAGAATTGTAATGATTTTATTTCTTTCACTTGAGATCTTTAACATTTAAAAATTCCTGCCCCTATTCCTGAGGCTGTCTCAAAAGCCTGAGGTTGTACACAGTTTTTTGTTCAGAAGAGATTTGAAAAAGAGTGGACATATTGAGAGTTTAGTGGGATGAGCAAAAAAGTGCACCAGCGTGTTGTATTTAAGCCATACGCTACCA